>JAYELQ010000299.1:2749-5459 GCA_034717655.1 Campylobacterota bacterium | reverse complement strand
AGGATATAATATATGACATTTTTATTTAATAAAGATAATCATTTTAATTTAGCAAATATAGTAACTTTTTTTAATATAGCTTCAGGTATTTTAGCAATATATTTTATCACACATGGTGATTTCTTTGGAGCTGCTTTATTTGCTTGGTTGGCAGGGGCTTTTGATATATTAGATGGGAAAATAGCTAGAAAATATAACTTATCAACAGAGTTTGGTGTTCAGTTAGATTCTTTTGGTGATTTTTTATCTTTTGTAATTGTCCCAACTATGTTTATATATTTTGCTGTAATAGATGGTAAAGAGTTAGAGTTTTTAAATACAACTTTTGTTGCATTTACATTTATATATTATATCATATCTGGTTTAAGAAGATTAATTCAATTTAATATAAATACAGATGCAGGGAGTGTTAGTAAATATTTTGTAGGAGTACCTACACCACTTGGAGCTATTTTATTATGGGTTATATATTTAGGTTGGGTATATGAACTAATCCCAAATGAAAATATAGTTATGAGTTTAGTTATAGTTGTAGGGTATTTATTAAATTCAAAATTAAAAATAAAGCATCCATAATGAAAAAACTATTTTTACCTATAGTAATAGCTACAATATCTCATTGTGATACTTTGAATTATGCTGTTTTAGATAAACACTCTTCTGTTTTACCAGAGAATAAAATTCAAATAAGAACAAGTTATTTAAAAGTAAATGATACAATTGATTTTCTAGATATTAAAGAGAGTGAACTAGGTAGTTATGGAGATTCTTTTGATACAATTGGGGATATGGATGGTTATGATTTTAATTTAAGATATGGTTTATCTTCAAAAAACTCTATATTTATAAATTATCAAAGATGGAATGTTGATTATGGTGATTCAACTTTAAATAATAATAAAATAGATATTTATAATAGGTTTAACATATATAAAACTATATCTTTTGATATTGGATATATACAAGATAAAGCAAACCCTATCACTATTAAAAATGATAAAATGTTAAATAGTATGATAAATAAAATTAAACCAAATAGTGGAATAAAAATTGATAATGGTTCTATTATTGAAGATGATGGAACAATAACTACTATAAACGATAGTAATGGTAATCAACTATCCCCTTATATATCAATAGAAGATTTACAAAGTAGTAGTTATTATACAAGATTATTATTTGGATATAATATATCAAGAAGCTCTTTTTTAGATTTTTATTTAGGGTATAGATACAATGATATAAAAACAAAAATCTTTATTTATCCAAAAACTAATGCAGATTTTAATAGTAAAATAGAAGAGTTTAATATACCAAATTTAAATAGAGATGAAACAGTAGTTACACTTGGGGCAACTTATACTTTACAATTAAAAAGAAATATATATGAATTTAATTATGAATATAATAAAGTATTTAGAGATGATGAGTTATCTTATGCTAATATAAGTCATATTTTAAATATAACTATTGCAAAAGAGATTAGAGATAAATTATTATTATATATAGGTGGAAAAGTTATGTTTCAACAATTTAATACAGATTTACCATATCTATATAATAAATATACACAAACACAATTTGATAAAAAATATGGATTTGCAAAGGTTGGGGTGGTATATAGCTTTTAATCATTTGGATATTTATATTTAAAATGATATAATAATATATATTATTAGAAAGAAGTATAATGTTTTCAAACTTAAATAAATCACAGCAATTAGCTGTCCAACACATAGATGGTCCTATGCTTATTTTAGCTGGGGCTGGAAGTGGTAAAACAAAAACTATTACAACTAGATTAGCATACTTAATATCTTTAGGTATCGACCCATCATCTATCCTTACTTTAACTTTTACAAATAAAGCAGCTAAAGAGATGAAGTATAGAGCTTTGTCTTTATTGGATAATATCCCATATCCCCCTTTATTATGTACTTTTCATAAATTTGGATTACTATTTTTAAAATTTAATATTGAAAAATTAAATCGTAAAAATAATTTTGTAATTATAGATACAGATGATAAAAAAAAGATTTTAAAAGCTTTTGTAAAAAATATAAATACACCAACCTTAGCATCTGAAATATCAAATTTAAAAAACTCTTTAATATCTATTGATATGGCAAAAGAGTTTGCTAATGATAAGTATAGTTTAGAAGTAGCTCAAATATATTCTAAATATGAAGAATATATACTTAAAAATAATTTAGTAGATTTTGATGATTTATTATATTTAACGTATAAAATATTAAATGAAAATGATAATTTAGCAAAAGAGACAAGTTTAAAATATAGATATTTAATGGTTGATGAGTATCAAGATACAAATGAGTTACAATACAATCTTTTAAAAAAACTTGCACAAGAGCATAATAATATTTGTGTTGTTGGTGATGATGACCAATCTATTTATGGGTGGAGAGGTGCTACAATAAAAAATATTTTAACATTTAGTAAAACATTTGAGAATTCTAAAACTATAAAACTTGAAGAGAATTACCGTTCAACAAAAAAAATTCTTTTTCATGCAAATGCTTTAATTGAACATAATAGAGATAGGTTAGGTAAAAAACTAATTAGTACAAAAGATGAAGGGGAACCTTTAAAAGTATATGAATCAAAAGATGAAACACAAGAGACTAGAAAAATAGTAAAAGATATAGCATTATTAGTAAATAAAGGTGAAAGTTTAAATGATATAGCGATA
>JAYELQ010000299.1:0-2649 GCA_034717655.1 Campylobacterota bacterium | reverse complement strand
TACAAAAGATGAAGGGGAACCTTTAAAAGTATATGAATCAAAAGATGAAACACAAGAGACTAGAAAAATAGTAAAAGATATAGCATTATTAGTAAATAAAGGTGAAAGTTTAAATGATATAGCGATACTATTTAGAGTAAATGCATTAAGTAGAGCATTAGAGGAGGGGTTAAATAAATTTAATATTAACTATAAACTAGTAGGTGGTATAAGGTTTTATGAAAGAGCTGAGATAAAAGACCTTATAGCATATTTTAGAGTAATTACAAATTTAGATGATAACTTTTCAATAAAAAGAGTTATAAATAAACCAAGGCGAGGTATAGGAAAGACAACATTAGAGAAACTAGAATCCGAATCACTTAAAAGAGGTCAAACTATTTTGAAATTTATGAAAGATAGTACACCTGAAGAGCTATTTGATTTAGTTGGTAAAAAAAATGCTAGAACATTAAAAGTGTTTATTGCTTCACTTGAAGATTTACAAGATTTATTAAAAACTTCAAAAGTAGATTTTATAGAGCAGTTTGAGGAGTATTTTGATTTTAAGAGTACTTATGAAAAAGTGGTAGATTATACAGATAGAGTAGCTAATATAGATGAATTTTATGGATATGTAAGAGATTTCTTTTTAAATAATAAAGATTTAACTTTAGAAGATTTTTTAAATGAGATAGCATTACAAAGTGCAGCAGACCAAATTGATGAAAATTATATATCTTTGATGAGTGTTCATGCAAGTAAAGGCTTAGAGTTTAAACATATATTTATAATAGGTATGGAAGAGGGCTTTTTCCCTATTATTGGAGATGGTACAGATATAGAAGAGGAGCGAAGGTTGGGTTATGTTGCTATCACAAGGGCAAAAGATAATTTAACAATGAGTTGTGTTAGAAGTAGATTTTATAAAGGTAGAAGAAGTCAGTTAGAAAGAAGTAGATTTTTTGTAGAGTCTGAACTTATAAAAGGTAGTTTAACTATAGATAAAAAATTTGAATATAAAAAGAATGATATTGTAAAACATAAACTTTTTGGTATGGGTAAAATAGATTCTGTTTCAAAATCTGGAAAAGATTTAAAATTAAAAATAAACTTTGGTGGGATATATCGTGATATTGTATCTAGTTTTGTAGAAAAGGTATAGTGTATGAATAGATTATTTGTTGTTAATAAGCCTGTTTTTATATCAAGTAATTTTTATTTAAATAGAGTTAAAAGAAAATATAAAAATAAAAAAGCTGGTTTTAGTGGTACTTTAGACCCATTTGCTTGTGGTTGTTTAGTTGTTGCTTTTGGGCAATATTCTAAACTTTTTAGATTTTTAAAGAAAACCCCAAAATCTTACCGTACTACAGTATGGCTAGGGGCTAAAAGTGAATCTTTAGATATTGAAAATGTATATGATATAAAAGATACAGATATCTTAGATATAGATATGATAAAAAAAGAAATAAACTCTTTAAAAGGTAAATTAGAATATTTACCACCAAAATTTTGTGCAAAGAAAGTAAATGGTAAAAGAGCTTATGATATGGCAAGGGCTGGAGAAGATTTTAAATTAAATAAAATAGTTTCAGATATTTATGATATAAAATTTATGAATTATAATCACCCTTTTATAACATTTGATATTAGTGTAAGTGAAGGTAGTTATATAAGAAGTATAGCCCAAGAGCTACTAATAAATTTAAAATCAGAAGGGACTCTTAGTTATTTAAAAAGATTACATGAAGGTGAATTTTATTTTGATAATGAGAAGTCTTTAAATCCAATAAAATATATAGATTTACCTATTGTAAACTATACAGGTACAAAAGAGTGGTTTGATATGGGGAAAAGATTATCAAGAGAGTATTTTGATACAGAAGAAAATGGGGAATATTTAGTAATATTTGATACTTTTTTTTCTATTGTTGAGATAAAAGATGATGAGGTAAAATATATTTTAAATAAAGTTTTATTAGAAGAAGATAAAGGTTTATAATGACAGAAGAGCTAAAAAGAATAGAACAATTAGAGGAAGAGATAAGAAAACTAAAAGGGCTAAATGAGAATAATATTCCTACTTATAGTTTTAGTAAGATTAAAACAGAAGAGCTAGAAAGTTTAGTAGATATTGAAAAGTCTTATGATTTAACTATTTTTGATAATTGGTTTAATAATATATATAAAGTATCTTTAGAAGATATAGAGTTTTTAAAGAATTTAATAGATATTAATATTTTATTAATATCTGATTATCACGAAGAAGATTTAAAAGTTAATTTTATTGTTCCCCTTATTAGTAAAGTTAATTTCTTTATGTTAAAAGATAAAATTAGAAGTTTCTATCACGAACCACTAAGATATGAAACTGAAGATTTTGTTTTTAATGGAAATGCTGATTTTATAGTTTCTAATGGTATGAAAAAAGCTATAAAACCATATTTCTTTATACAAGAATTTAAAAAAGGTAAAGTTAATACAGACCCTGAACCACAACTTTTAGCAGAACTTATCTCAGCAGTAGAATTAAATAATAAAAAATTTATGAGGGGTGCTTATATTATAGGAGCTATTTGGAATTTTGTTATTTTAGAAAAATTAGAAAAAAATAAATATCAATATTTTGTAAGTCAAAATTTTGATTCTACAAAAATAGAAGATTTA
>JAYELQ010000298.1:0-5470 GCA_034717655.1 Campylobacterota bacterium | reverse complement strand
TTTCTAATATAAACTTAAATATATTTAAAAAGGTTGGGCTTTTGTCCAACCTTTTTTTATTTATATTTATTTATGATATATTAAAATATTTATAAAATATTATAAATAAATCATAAATTTATCATTTTTCCACTATAATATGTTATGTTTGATAAAGAATTTTTAAAAACCCTAACAATAATGTATGTAGAAGATGATGATAGCATCAGAGGTTCACTAAGTACTATCTTAAAAAAGATATTTGGTGAAGTTATAATATGTAATGATGGTAATGATGGTGTAAATCAATTTAAATACTACACACAAGAGCGAAAAGCTACAATTAATACTATCATTAGTGATATTAATATGCCAAATCTTAATGGTATAGATATGGTAAAAGAGATAAGAGAATTAGATGAAGATGTACCTGTTATTTTTACAACAGCACACGGTGAATCTAATTATCTTATGGATGCGATAAAGTTAAGAATAGCTTATTATGCATTAAAACCTATCAATACAACTGAACTTTTACAAAATGTATCAAAGTTCTGTATGATAGAGCATAATAAATTATTGGTTGAGAAAAAAGAGAGAGAGATATCTCAATATATGGATATTATGAATGAGATAACATCTATATTTAAAGTTGATAATGATGAAAATATAGTAGAGGTTAATAAACAACTATTAGATTTATCTGAATATGAAAAAGATGAATTAGTAGGTTCACCTATTCAAAATATATTACATCCAGATACATTAGCACTTGGATATAGTGATATTTTAAAAAGTGTAAAGGATAATAAACCTTATAAAGGTAAAATTAAATTTAACTCAAAAACAAAAAATCCTTTTTATCTAAATCTTACTGTTATTCCTGATTTTGATGATAGCTCTTTAACATTAAAAAATTGTATCTATATAGGTTTAGACCAAACAAGTACAGAATTAGAAAAACAACAAACTATGCAAAGAGTTAGAAAAAGCATAATTGACCAAAGAGGTAAAGAGGGAGTTTTAGCTAAAAGGATAAAAGAGTTAGAGGCTGAAGTTATGAAACTACATCAAAATAATAAAAATAATCAAGATGCAGATTTTATAATGGAAACATTAAATAAAGAGAAACAAAAAGTATTATCTTTAAATGCTCAAATTTCACATTATGAAAAAGATTTATCTATAGTTACAAAACAAAAAGATACAATAGTATCAAATGAGAAAAATAAAAGAATAGAGATGGCTCAAAAATTAAAAGAGGTTACAAGAGAAAATAATCTTTTACAATCAAAAGTTATAGAACTTCAATCTCTTTTATCATCTAAGGAAGAAAAAGCTAGAGGTACAACTGTAGGTTAAACTTTAAAATAATAGGAATAAAATGAAAAAACTACTCTCATTTAATGGTTTTTTACCATATATATTGGTTGTGTTTCTAAATGCTTTTACAGATTTAGGACACAAAATAATTATACAAAATAGTATATTTAAAGTATATGATGGGAGTGAACAAGTTATTTTAACTGCTATTGTAAATGCTTTGATGCTTTTACCATTTATATTACTTTTTACTTCATCTGGTTTTATAAGTGATAAATACTCCAAACATAAAGTTATGAGAATATCAGCTATTGTTGCTGTTTTAATAACACTTCTTATAACTTTATCTTATTATTTGGGTCTATTTTGGATAGCTTTTGCTTTAACTTTTGCTCTTGCTATTCAAAGTGCTATCTATTCCCCTGCAAAATATGGCTACTTAAAAGAGTTAGTTGGTAGTAATAATATAGTATCAGGAAATGGTGTAGTTCAATCTGTTACAATTTTTGCTATACTTTTTGGAATATTCTTTTATTCTGTAGGGTTTGAATATTTTTTACCCCAAAGTGATATCTATAATGGAGATATTATATTACAAAATATAGCTCCTATGGGTTGGTTTTTGGTAATTGGTTCTTTAATAGAGTTAAAACTAGCTTATCAACTTACAGATAAAAGTACACCAAATGATAAAAAAATATTTAGCTATTCTAAACTTATAAAAGGTAATTATCTACAAAAAAATATAAAACTTATTTTTACAAATAAAACAATATGGTTATCTATTATAGGGTTATCTATATTTTGGGGATTATCGCAAGTTATTTTAGCTATTTTTCCAACTTTTGCTAAAAATTATTTAGATATTCATAATGTAGTTATAGTTCAAGGTGTTATGGGGTTAAGTGCTATTGGTATTATTATTGGTTCATTAATAGCTAGTAAAATATCAAAAGAGTATATAGAAGTGGGGCTTATACCTATAGGTTCTATTGGGATATTTTTAACTATATTGATTATACCATTTTTAGATAATATAATATTTATTGGTATAAATTTTTTATTATTTGGTCTTTTTGGTGGTTTGATTTTAGTACCTTTAAACTCTTTGATACAATTTAATGCTTCTAAAACTAGATTAGGACTTATATTAGCAGGTAATAATTTTGTACAAAATATAACTATGTTTATATTTCTTATATCTACAGTTCTTGTTACACTTTTAACTATAGATGTTATAACACTATTTTATATTTTAGCTTTTATATCTTTTTTGGGTATGGTATATACTATTGCAAAACTTCCCCAATCATTAATAAAAATATTTATATCAAGAGTATTATCTGTAAGATATAATCTTATAGTTCAGGGGATAGGAAATATTCCACAAACAAAAGGGGTTTTATTATTGGGTAACCATATTAGTTGGTTAGATTGGGCATTTATTCAACTCTCAACTCCAAAACCTATAAGATTTGTGATGGAGAAAAATATTTATGAAAAAAAACTACTAAAACCATTTTTAGACTTTTTTAATGTTTTACCAATATCTGCAAAAAGTTCTAAATCTACTCTGAAAAATATATCAGATGCTTTAAATAATGGGGATATTGTTTGTATTTTCCCTGAAGGCTCTATTAGTAGAACAGGACATCTAGGGGAGTTTAAAAAAGGTTTCCAGATAGCTGCAAAAGATACAGATGCTACTATTGTCCCTTTTTATATAGGTGGTATGTGGGGGACTAGATTCTCTAGGTCTAATATAAACTTTAGAGATATAAATGAGATTAGTTTTACAAAAGATGTAATTGTATCTTTTGGAAAAGCTATCGATATAAGTTCAGATACAACAATAGTAAAACAAAAAGTTTTGGAGTTATCTGTAGATAGTTTAGGATTTTATGTAAAGCAATTAAATAATATAGAGACAAAATATATAAATACAATAAAACAACAAGGTTCTAAAATAGCTCTTATAGATGCTATATCTGGAGATAGTTTTTCTTACTATAAAATGTTTACTTTAAATATTATTTTTAAAAGGATAATATCAAAATATAATGAACAAAATATAGGGCTATTATTACCAACTACACCAATTGGGGCTATTATGAATATGGCTATTATATTAGCTGGAAAAACAGTTGTAAATATAAACTATACATCTTCAAAAGAGGCTATATTATCATCTGTTTTACAATCAAATATAAAAACAATATTTACATCTAAAAAGTTTATCTCAAAGCTTAAAACAAAAGGGGTAGATATATCATCTATATTTGATGATAGTATAAAACTAGTATATTTAGAAGATAGTAAAAAAGATATTTCAAAATTAAATTTTATATCAACTTATCTATTTATAAGATATACACCTAGATTTATATTACAAACTATTTTTAAAACTAATAACACTTTAGATACACCTGCTGCTATATTATTTAGTAGTGGAAGTGAAGGGACACCAAAAGGTGTTATTTTAACACATAAAAATATATTAGCAAATATAAGACAGATATCTGAGATGTTAAATATAACAACTCAAGAGATATTTTTAGGAAGCTTACCTATTTTTCATGCTTTTGGTTTGACTGTAACTACACTTTTACCTATTGTTGAAGGGATTAAACTTGTATGTTATCCTGACCCAACTGATGCTGTTGGTGTTGGTAAAGCAGTAGCTAGGAATAAAGTAACTTTTATGGTAGCAACTGCTACTTTTATAAGACTTTATCTAAAAAATAAAAGAGTAACACCTTTGATGTTTAAAAGTTTGGAGATGATATTTTCAGGGGCTGAAAAATTAAATAAAACTATAGCTGATGAGTTTAAACATAAATTTGGTATAGATATACTTGAAGGGTATGGAGCAACTGAGTGTTCACCTTTAATATCTGCAAATATACCTTCTGCTTTAGATACAAAATATTGGCAAACTCAAATAGGTACAAAGTTTGGGACTGTTGGTATGCCACTTTTAGGTTGTGCTGTAAAAATAATAGACCCATTAACATTAGAAGAGTTAAAAGCAGATGAAGCTGGACTTATTATTGTAAATGGTGAAAATGTTATGGATAGTTATCTTAATAATCCAGAAAAAACTAAAGAGGCTTTTGTAGAGATTGATGAAAGACGATGGTATAAAACAGGAGATAAAGGATATAAAGATAAAGATGGTTTTATTACAATTGTAGATAGATATTCAAGATTTGCTAAATTAGCTGGAGAGATGGTGAGTTTAACAGCAGTTGAGAATAAAATATATGAATGTTTAGGGGATAAAGAGGATATAAAACTTGTATGTGTAAATATACCTTGTGATAAAAAAGGTGAAAAAATTGTACTATTAATAGATAAAGATGTAGAGTTTATAAAACAAAAACTTTTAGATTTTGGTATTATACCTTTGTGGATACCATCTGAAGTAAAAGTTATTTTAAATATTCCAGTTTTAGGGACAGGTAAAATTAATTTTAAAGGTGCAAAAGATATGGTATTAGAGGGTAATATATGAGTATAGAGCAGTTTTTAGAAAATATCACATTAGAAGAGATTGAAGAGCTTAAGAGATTAAAAGAGTTAGAGTTAAATAAAATACCAACTTATAGTTTTAGTAAAATTAGAGATAAAGAGTTAGAAGATTTAGTTTCTATTAAACAAAATATTAATAAAGAGATATTTAATATATGGTTTAAGAGTGATATTAAACTTACTAATGAAGAGATTAGTTTTTTAAAAGAGTTATTAGATGAAGAGGTTGATTATATCTCTTTATATGATGAAGAAGATTTAAAAATGAGATTTTTAAGCCCTATTTTAAGAAAAATTAATTTTAAAACAAAAGATTTTCGAGATTTTTACGATGAAAAGATAGTTTATAAAAATGAAAAATTTATTTTTAGTGGTGAAGTTGATTTTACTATATCTGATGGATTAAGAGTTGCTAAAAAACCTTATTTCTTTATTCAAGAGTTTAAAAGAGCAGAAGAGTTTAGTAATCCAAGACCACAACTAATAGCCGAACTTATAAGTGCAGTTGAATTAAATAGTTGGGATAATATAAAGGGTGCTTTTATAGTTGGGGCTATTTGGAACTTTGTTATTTTAGAAAAATTAGGAAAAGATAAATATCAATATTATATAAGTGTTAATTTTGATAGTACAAAAA
>JAYELQ010000297.1:0-5485 GCA_034717655.1 Campylobacterota bacterium | reverse complement strand
TTTAACCTTTTATGAATAAATTATTCTTTGTATTTATATGTTATTATAGCTAAAAAATGATCATAAAGGCTTTAAATAAAGGTTTTTTTTGGATTTATTTTTGGGTGTTACTGTGCAGTGGTCTCATAAGATGAATTAATTCTTAAAAGATGTTTATCACATTCATAAAATATTTTTTCTAATTTTTCTATAATTATATCATCACTCATAATAATACTCCTGTTTTTAATATCTCTTTTTAAATACTTCTATTTTTATCTTCAGATATCACAATATCAATTTTTTGTTCACCAATAAGCTCATATAGTTTTATTTTAAATTTAGTTTTTTTATTTAAAATTTCTTTATAACTTAACTTATTAGAAAGAAGTATATATAAATCTATATCTCCACCCCTTTTAGTATCATCTACTCTACTACCAAAAAGATATATAGAACCATTTTTAAATATATCAAAAAAAACATCTTTTATTGAGTTTATCTCTTTTGTTGTTAATCTAATATTTATATTGCCCAACACTCTTATTTAATAAGTTGCCATAATATTATCTATACTATCCCAATTTAAATCTTTATTTGAACTATCTTTTTTAAATATATTATAAATATATCTAGCAAACATATCAGTTTCAATATTAACTCTTGAACCTATCTGATAATCTTTAAATAGAGTATTTTCAATAGTATGTGGTATAATAGTAAGTCTAAAACTATCTTCAAATATATCATTTATAGTTAAACTTATACCATCTACTGTAACTGAACCTTTTTGTATAACAAACTTAATTTGCTCTTTTGGTATAGTAATAAAAAAATCAGTAGAGTTACCGTTATCTTTTATCTCATTAATTACACCTATACAATCTATATGCCCTTGAACAATATGCCCCTCAAATCTATCGCCCATACTCATAGCTGGTTCTATATGAACTAAATCTTTATAGTTTTCTATTGCTAAGTTTGTTTGTGATTCTGGTGATAACTCTACACTAAAAGTATCATTTGTAAAACTAATTACAGTTAAACAAGCTCCATTTATAGCTATACTATCCCCTATATTTGGAGAATATTTTGCATTTAAAGTTAGTATATTATCTTCAAAACTAACAACAGTTGCCATCTCTTTTATCAATCCTGTAAACACTAAATCTCTCCTAGTTTTTATAATTTTGTTTTTGAATAAATTTTATAAGTGATATTCTCAAATTTAAAACCTAAATAATTAGCATGAAGTTGTAATCTATTTGAACCTGTATATTTAAATCTATCCTCTTTATCTAATTTTTTTAATAGATATTTATCTGCTATATCTTCATCTATCCCATATATTGGGTCACCTACTATTCTATGACCTATAGAGTCTAAATGCACTCTTATTTGGTGTTGTCTTCCTGTTATAGGGATAGCTTTTACTATTGTTTGATTTTTTATACTATCGTATTTTATAGGCTCTATATAAGTTTTTGATTCTTTTCCATCATCACTAACCATCATTTTTACACCTATTTTACTATTTGTAGCTTTTTTTATACCACTATCTATAGAGATATTTTTAGATATTTTTCCATCAACTATAGCTATATAATATTTATCATACTCTTTTGTTTCAAACATCTCTTTTAATATCATATCGCTATATCTATTTTTTGTTACTAATACCAATCCTGATGTTTCTTGGTCTATTCTATGTGCTAAGTTTGCTGTTTCTCCAAAATGATACCTTATCTCATCTAAAAGTGAATACTCTGTAGTTCTTGAAGTTGGGTGAACCATAACACCAGAAGGTTTATCAAATATAGCAAAGTTTTTAGTATTAAATATAGGTTTTAACCCTTTTGTTTGACCTTCAAACATAGCAACTTGAATATATTCACCTTTTACTATTTGTCCATTTTGTAAAACTTTGTTATTTTCATCAAAAACTCTACCTTTTGATAACATTCTTTGAGATATAGATATATTTAGTTTTGCCTCATCTATTAAAAACTGTTGTATTTTTTTTGGTTCTTCTATTTTAAATTTTTTTAATATAAATGGCATATTTATTCAGCAATCATAACTTTATTTCTACCACTTGTTTTAGCTTTATATAGTGACTTATCTGCTCTTTCAAAAAAATCTGTTTTACTATCATTATTATGATATGAGGCAACACCTAAACTAATTGTTAATTTTCCAACAATTGAAAAACTATCTTCTTCTATAAGTATTCTTAATTTTTCAGCTAGTTTACCAGCTTCTTTAATATTATTATTAGGTAATAAAACAACAAACTCCTCACCACCCCATCTTGCAAAAATATCAAGTCTTTTTATATTATTAGATATAAGATTAGCAACCTCTTTTAGTACATCATCTCCAACATTATGTCCATAATTATCATTAACTGATTTAAAATGGTCAATATCTACAACAATCATACTTAAAAAATTTTTTGATATTCTTGATTTTTCTATCTCGTGTTCAAATATATCCTCAAATTTTCTTCTATTAAATACACCTGTTAGTTTATCAACACTAGCTTGTTCTTCAAGTGTTGTTGTCATATTATAAAGCTCATCAACTTTATTTTTCATAGAACGGTTTAGATTACTTAGTTGCTCTTTGGTTTGTTCAAACTCTGTTACATCATATCTTATAGCTATATACTCTACTATATCACCATCTATATCCAATATAGGTATAACAGTAGAATCAACAACATATTTTTGACCATCAGCTTTCATATTTGTAATTATCCCTGTCCAAGGTTTTTTGGTTTTTATAGTATCCCATAAATCTTTAAAAGTAGCACTAGGCATACAAGGGTGTCTTACAATAGAGTGTGGTTTTCCTATTAATTCATTTTTAGAGTAACCACTAACTTCACAAAATTTATTATTTACATAAGTTATAATACCTTTTGGATTTGATTTTGAAACTATTGTACTTATATCTACAGCTTTTTTATACTCATTTAATAGATTTGAGTGGTCATCTGTAAAGTTATTGGTATGCTCTTTCATATGCTCATAAGTTTCATAAAGCTCATTTAAAATAACCATCATAATAGATTCTATATTTTTTAATAATCCAAAAGAGAAAGATTCTTTTTCATAAAAGAAATGAAGTAAAATATTTTTTAAACTATTTATAAAAGTAAAAAACTCTATAGTTGTGATTAGGTTATCATCTAAAAATTTTAAAAACTTAATTTTTACAGGACATTCAGCAATAGTTAAATTCCATTGCATCACACTAATCATACAATCAAACAAATCATAAAATATTTTTTTATCATCTGCATCTATTTTTATAGAGTGTTTTAAAAATATATTATTAATATCATCACAAATCAACCATCTATCTATAATATCATTTCTATTAACCCTTAGAAAATATGAATAATCTTTTAATTGTATATCGCCCTGCATAAAAACTCCTACTAATATTATTATTTTTTAATTATACCATATTTTCCCATAATGTACCACTACTAGTATCCATTATTGATATATTCATATTTGTTAGTTTATCTCTTATTTTATCACTTAATTCAAAGTTTTTCTCTTTTTTAGCTTGAGTTCTTTGCTCTATAAGATTTTCTATCTCTTTTTTATTCTCTTTTGATATCCCAAATTGAAAATATTCAAAGCTATCTTTTGAACCAATCCCTAAAATATCTGATATAAAAGATATAGATGATACTATCTCTTTTTTTAGATTTTTATTTTTTGGTTCTTTATCTAATTTATCATTTATATTTGAGATATATTCATCTATACTAGCTAATGCTTTTGATGTATTCATATCATCATTTAATGCTTCAAAAAGTTTATTTTCTAAATCTTTATTAATTTTAGAACCTCCTAAACCATAAACTCTTTTTTTAACTCTATATAGTTTATCTAATCTTTTTTTACTACTTATTAAATCATCTTCATTAAAAGATAAATCAGAACGATAATGTGTACTCATCATATAAAATCTTATAACTTCTCCACTATAAGAGTTAAGGGCATCTTTTAAGAAAAAACTATTTCCTAAAGATTTAGACATCTTTTGCCCATCTATATTAACAAAACCATTATGCATCCAATATTTTGCTAACTCTTGAGAGTTACAACATCTAGTTTGAGAAGCTTCATTTTCGTGATGTGGAAAAAGTAAATCAGCCCCACCACCGTGAATATCTATAGAATAAGGTTGATTATAATTTGCTAAATGTTTATCTATCATAGCACTACACTCTATATGCCACCCCGGTCGTCCATAACCAAAAGAGCTATCATATCCTATCTCATTAGTGTTACAAAACTTCCATAATGCAAAATCTTTTTGGTCTTTTTTATTATTATTAGACTCCACTCTTGCTTGAGAGTTCTCATCACTAATTCTATGAGATATATCTCCATATTTTTCATCTTTTGAAGTATCTAAATATAAACCATCTTTTAATATATAAGCTTTATCATCTTTTAATAATTTTTCACACATATCTATCATACTATCTATATTTTGTGTAGCATAAGGCTCTATAGTATTTGGTAAAATATTTAAACTTTTCATATCTTTTTTATAACTATCTATATAATAGTTTGTAATCTCTTCTATAGTTTTATCACTATTTTGCACTTTATTAATAATCTTATCATCTATATCTGTAAAATTCTTAGCCATAGTAACATCATAACCATTAGATTTTAAAACTCTATGCAATATATCAAAAACTATAGCACTTCTAGCATGCCCTAAATGTGCATCATCATAAACCGTAGGTCCACAAACATAAACAGTAACTTTATTCTTTTCTTGAGATACAAATGGTACTTTTTGTTTTTTTACTGAATCGTATATTAACATTATTTATCCTTTATATTATAAAATGAAAATAATTGCTCTTTATCTATTTCAATTAATTCATTGTGTAATTGTTTTTTTCTTCTTTCGTATAGTAACTCTAATAGTTCTATTTTTTCATCATCTTTTGATAAGTGTATTTTTCTATGACAATTAGGACAAAGAGCAACAAGGTTCTCTAATATATCAATATTAATATCAAATTTATTTCGTTTTGAAAAAGGGATTAAATGATGTGCTTCAACATATGGATTATCAGTTGATTTAGATGTAAATGTAATATGTTCATTATTTAATTCACATTTATAATTTGCAACCTTTTTAGATTCCTCTTTTGTATTATTACTTGAATATAATATCTCCTCTTCACTATCAAAATCAAAATTTTCTAATCTATACTCTTTAGCTTTTAATAATTTTTCTTCTTTTGATAAACCTTTAATACTTATAGCAAATTCATTTTTTTCAAAGTTTTTTGTAGATGTAAAAAGTTCTTTATTTTTATACTTTGACATACTCCCCATTAGTTAAACAATGCCTCAAGATTAGATGTATCTGTAGATTTTGTCTCTTCTGTTTTCATACCATCATTAGGTGTAGCTACATTATTATCATCTAAAACATTTAGTTCTATTTCACATTTTGT
>JAYELQ010000296.1:0-5569 GCA_034717655.1 Campylobacterota bacterium | reverse complement strand
ATTTTTATTATTTCAAGATTTAGAACATCTTCAAGTCTATTAGCAAGTTCAGATTCTATTCTTGTTATAATTTTTTGTTTATATCCTCTATTTGCTAACTCTTTTATTAAAAGTAAAGTTTGTCTCTCTCCACCCCTAAAACCTTTTGCAAAATTAATATGAGTTACACTTTGCAATTTATATACCTTTTTGTGTATCTAAAAAATTTACCATTAAAATTAGATATAGCTATAAATAAACCTCTCCAACCATCTAAAAAACCAAGTTGTAAAAAATATGTTTTAATAAATGCAAATTTTGCTTTTAATAAAACAACTATAAAACTACAAGTTTTCTCATCTTTGGATGCTAAATCAGAATATTTTGCTATTTTGTATAAAAATTGATTTATATCTTGTACTGCATTATGTTTAAAACTATTTTTTAATTTGATTTTATCTGTATCATCTTTTAATTCAACAAATTCGTGAACTTTATTATCATTAAAACTATGATATTTTCTATTAAATAATCTTACTAAATAATCTTTACCCCAACCACTATATTTTATTTTTTTATATAAAAAATAGTTATCTCTTTTTAATTCAAAAACTTTCTTTTCATTATCTAAGTTTAAAGAGTTTAATTCTTTTATTAAATCAGAAGTTAACATCTCATCACTATCAAGAGAAAGAACCCAATCATTAGAACTAAAAGATATAGCACTATTTTTTGTTTCTCCAAAACCTATAAATTCACCATCTATTATTTTTACATTTGGAAAAGATTTTGCTATCTTTACAGTATCATCTGTAGAGTTATTTTCATAAAGAATAACTTCTTTAAAGTCTTTTATAGTATCCAAAGAGTTTTTTATTGTTTTTTGGGCATTTGAAGCTATTATAACAATAGTAATATTATTTATCAATTTTTTACCTTTATTAATTTTAGTAAATATATTATACAATAAAATAAATATATTTATGATATAATATTTTATATAAGTAATAATAGTTAAGGATATTTATGAATAGATTATATGCTCCGTGGAGAACACAATATATTATAAAAAACAATAATAAACAAATAGAGGGTTGTGTTTTTTGCCATATTGTAAATAACTCTTCTATTACAGATGATGAAGAGTTAGGGTTATTATATAGAGATAAAGATTTTTTTATTGTTATGAATAAATATCCCTATTCACCGGGGCATTTTATGATAATACCAAATTATCATACGGCTAATTTAGAAGATTTAGATGAAAGTGTAGCTATTGATATGATGCTATTTGCACAAAAAGGTGTAAAACTTTTAAAAGATACTTTAAATGCACAAGGTGTAAATATAGGTATGAACTTAGGTAAAATTGCAGGAGCTGGAATAGCTGAACATATACATCTTCATTTAGTTCCTAGATGGAATGGAGATACAAATTTTATTACAACTATTGGAGATACTAGAGTTTATAGTAATGAATTTAATGAAATTTATAAAAAATTAAAAGATAACTGTGCAGATTATTTTAGACGGTCATAGTTTTATTTTAGTACATCGTACAAATAAAAAAATTAAAAGAGTATCTTTAACTATTGAAAATAAAGATGAGATAATATTAAAAACACCATTAAAGTTTAAGCAACATCTTTTAAAGCAGATAGTTTATGAACATAAAGATTGGATATTAAATCATATAAAAAGGGCAACTCCTAAAAATAGTTTTGATTTTGTATCTGGAGAAACAATACCTTTTTTAGGAAAAGATTACCCTATGAGATTAATAAAAGATGATGAGGTTAAAAATATAAAATTTGAATTTATAAATAATGAATTTTTAATATATTATAATAATTTAGAGCAAACTTATGAAGAGTATATAGATGCCTTAAAACTATTTTATAAGATAAATGCAAAAAAGATTATAAATCCTATTTTTGATAAATGGATAGAAAAAACAGAGCTTATCCCAAATAAAATAAGTTATAGGTTTAATAAAACAAGATGGGGAAGCTGTAGTTATGAGAATAATATATCTATTAATTATAAACTATTACAGTTTAAAGAAGAGGTTATAGAATATGTAGTTTTACACGAATTAGCTCATATAAAAGAGAAAAATCATTCAAAAAGATTTTGGAGTATAGTTAGTTTTTATATCCCTAATTATAAAGTTTTAGAAAATCAATTAAAAAGTAAGTTGTTTTAATGAAACTAAATAAAATTAAAAAAATATTATTTATTTTATCTTTTATTTTAAGTTATGTCATAGAGATGATTTTTATATTTGCTATAATTATACTGTTTTATTTAAATCAAACAGTTGAAACAAAAAGAGTTATAAAAATACCAAAAGGTAGCACTTCAAATGCAATTTTATCTTTGAATAAAAGATATCATAATATTAATATTATAGATAAAACTGTATTAAAATATCTAGGACATCTTCAAGGTGGGTGGATAGATTTAAAAATAGAGAAGATGACAAAATTAGATTTTTTATATAAACTTACCACTTCAAAAGCAGCATTAAAAAAGATTGTTTTAATACCGGGTGAAACATATTTCTTTTTTTTACAAGATTTAGCAGAAAAATTAAATGTAGATACATTTAAAGTATTTGATTTATATTCTCAAAAAGCTTTTAAAAAAGATGGAAATATTATGGCAGATACATATTATCTCCCTATGGGGATGAATGAAAAAGATTTAATAAATTATCTTATAAATACTACTAATAAAACTTATGAGAAATTAGATAAAAAGATTTTTGGTTCTCATAATAAAGATAATTGGTATAGATATATCACTATTGCTTCTATTATACAAAAAGAGGCAGCTTCAAAAAAAGAGATGCCTTATATATCAAGTGTGATTTATAATAGACTTAATAAAAATATGAAATTACAGATGGATGGTATTTTAAACTATAGTAAATATTCACATACTAAAATAACTCCAAAAATGATAAAAGAGGATACTACTGATTATAATACTTATAAATATAAAGGATTACCCTCAAGCCCTGTTTGTGCAGTTGAGTTAGCAGCTATTAAAGCAGCTATATTTCCAGCAAAAACAGATTATTTGTATTTTATGAAATCTATAGATGGTAAAAGTCACCATTTTAGTAAAACTTATAAACAACATAAAAGATATATAAAAAAAGTAAAAAGAGCTAAAAAAAAAGCTATTTATAAGAAAAAAAAGCCTATATTAAATAAAGAAGATAGATTAAAGAAACTATTTCAAAATTAAACTCAATCAAGGATTATAATGGGATTAAAATCATTTATTAATAGTAAGTATAGTTTAATACTTTTTACTATTTTATTTTTTATAACAACAGTTACTATACATACTTATCACTCTTATTTAACAATACAAGAGGAAGAGAGAAAATTAGCATTATCTGAGAGTAAACTATTAACAGATTATATGTTTATACATAGGCAATATTATATAAATTTATATTCAACGAAAGTTATATCTTTAGATGAATATACACTAAAAGGTTTACCTGCATATAGTGCATATCCAATAGCAAAGAGATTTTCAAAAAATAATAATTATGGTATTAAAATAAAATTAGCTTCAGATAGACCTAGAAATAAAGATAATCAAGCAGATAAGCAGGAGTTAAAAGTAATAGATTACTTTAATAAAAATAAAGATAAAAAAGAATATTTTGAATTTATTAAAACTAATAATAGTGAAGAATCTTATTATCAATATGGCTTTTCTTTAAAAGTGAAGCAAGATTGTTTAGTTTGTCATACAAAACCACAAAATGCTCCTAAGTTTATAAGGGAAAGATATACACAAGGGTACGGATATAGTTTAGGAGATATTAGAGGTATTATAAGTATAAAAATACCTAAAAAACATACAGAGAAATACACAGAAGTTATATTTAAAGAACAAGTTGAATTTAATATAATAGTATTTATAATTCTTTTTATTGTTGCAATATTTATTATTCTTAATAAATCAAAGATGATGAAAGAGTTAGAGTATCAAACTTTAAAAGCAAATAAAGCAAACAAAGCAAAATCTGAATTTTTAGCAAATATGTCTCACGAAATAAGAACACCATTAAATGCTATAGTTGGTTTTGTAGATTTATTAAAAGAGGATAGTAAAGGTAGAAAATCATTAGAATATGTTGAAGTTATAGATAAGGCAAGTGATAATCTACTTAAAGTTATAGAAGATATTCTTGATTTTTCAAAAATAGAGAGTGGAAAGTTAGATATTGATAAAACAGATTTTGATGTAAGATTAGAGTTTGAAGTTTTAAGAACTCTTTTTAATGCTAAGTGTTCTAGTGAAAATATAAATTTAATATTTAATATAGATAAAAATTTACCAGAAATTATAAATACAGATCCATTAAGATTAAAACAAATAGTTGCTAACTTATTAAGTAATGCAATAAAGTTTAGTTCATATAATAAAAATATAATAGTAGATGTAAAATATATAAATAAAGAATTATATATATCTGTAGAAGATGAAGGGAAAGGTATATCTTCAGATAAATTAGAACATATTTTTGAATCATTTTCTCAAGAAGATACAACAACTACAAGAGAATATGGTGGAAGTGGTTTAGGTCTTACAATATCAAGTGAACTTGTTAGCTTATTAGGTGGAGATTTAAAAGTTGATAGTATTTTGGGAAAAGGGAGTAAGTTTTATTTTTCTATACCAATAACAATAGGTGTTAGCCCTAAGAAAAAAGATGATAAGTTAAATATCACATTTAATAAAGAGAAAGTTTTATTAGTTGAAGATAATCAAGCAAATCAAATATTTATGAAAGTGATTTTTAAAAAGTTAAATTTAGAATTTGATATAGCAAATGATGGATTAGAAGCTATAGATATGTTTAAAAAGAATAAATATAATATTATTCTAATGGATGAAAATATGCCAAATATGAATGGTATTGAAGCTACAACTAATATTCTTAAATTAGAAAAAGAAAAAAATTTAGAGCATACTATAATTATTGCATTAACTGCAAATGCATTAAAAGGTGATAGAGAAAAGTTTTTAAATTCAGGTATGGATGATTATTTAAGTAAGCCTGTAAAAAAAGATATATTAGCTAAAGTATTAGCTAAGTTTTTAAAATAATATAAAAATAAAATAGGAGTATAGTATGAGAGAGATTGAATTATTTAAGTCATTATTTCAAAAAGACCCAAATATATCTATATTAAATATAGATAATGGTTGTGAAGATATAAAAAAGATATTAGAAGATATTGTAGATGAGGTTGGTGGTAATTTAGCATATAAAAAGCTAGAAGATATAAATGAGAATAGATTTAGACTTGTAGCAAGAGAGTATGAGTATGTAGTATTAACTGATATATTAACAAGTATAGATGATATAGATAAATTTATACAAACTTGTTACCATAGTTTGGAAAATTCTGCTCAAATTATTTTGATAGCTAAAAAAGATAATCAAGATATATATAGTTTATTAGATATTCTTGATAGAAATGATTTTAGAGCTTCAAATGATATAGATATATTTGATAAATATAATTTAGTAATGGCTAAAAAGATGCATATGTGG
>JAYELQ010000295.1:0-5577 GCA_034717655.1 Campylobacterota bacterium | reverse complement strand
GTAAAAGTACACTCACAAAGTGAAAAAGATGAACTAGAAGATTTAGGTATTAACAATATAATTGTTGAGAATATATTAACTAGTAATGAGGTACTAACTAAATTAGTATAATTAAATTATAATATAAAATAAAACAAAAAAGCCTTTGATAAGTTATCAAAGGCTTTTTGTATAATTATTTATTTAATAGTTTTATTTATCTTTAGTAAGTTATTTTGCATCGCTTCATCAAATTTATTTTCACTTATATTTGAAATAATAATATTATTTGTTAAATCATATAAGCTAATTTTTACAATACCAAAAAACTTTTTTACTGTTTCAATAGATTTCAAAAATTTTTCGTAAAAAACTTCATCAGTTATTCTTCTTCCTTCTGTTTTCTCTCTTACTTTTGTATATCTTCTAGCCTCTTCAATATCAATACTTACAAATTTTATCTCTACTTTATAATCCCTTTTTAAAGCTCTTTCTATATTTTGCTTTTGTATTTGATAATGTGCAAAATTACCATCTAAGATAAATGATAAATCATTTTTAAAAGCATAACTTACTAAAATATCTACTGCTTTTGAACTTGCTCTTTGAAATAGATGTGAATTATGTCCATTATAATGTGGACAATATTTTCTAATATGGTCAGCTTCAATTGTGTCTATTTTTAATTGTTTTGTTAACTCTTCTGCTAATTCACTTTTTCCAGCTCCGGGACTACCTGCTGTAAATATTAATCTTTTATCTTTTGTATTATATTTAAAAGTTATAGCTTTTAAAAAATCTTTATTTCCATTAATATAATCTATTGCTTTTTTACTTATTTGGTCTTCTGTTAAATTTTCAATTAATGCTTTATTATTTAAAACTTGTTGTATTAATTCTTTATCGCTCATTTTTTTCATCCCTTGTTATTTAATTTTATAATATTTATATTTAAACAAAAAAGCCTTTGATAAATTATCAAAGGCTTTTTTTATTTTTAAGTTTATTATAATTTAAATATTAATCTAAATCTAAAACTCTTTCACTTAAAAACATAAATAAGATATAAACACCAATAGCACCTAAACCTATACCTAACTCTGTTGAAGATGGAGTGTAAGATGTAAGTAAAGTAGTTGTAGATTCATATACTTTTGTTTGAAGTGGTTGCATAGGAGCTAATTGCATACCCTCTATTAAGTTTACTCTTGAGAACATTATCCCAACTAGTCCAAAAAATGAAGCGATACAGTAAAAACCGATTTTATCTTTTGCACCAAATACAGCAACCAATAACGGTAAAGCAAGTCCTAATCCTAATTCAAATACTAAAAAGTTTGAACTTGTAAATATATGTGTAATAGTATCAGCTCTTTCAGGAACTCCACCATATACACCAGATATATATCTAACTAAATACATAATAACTAAAAGTGATATAATAGCAATTGATACTTTTTTAAGAGCTAAAACAGCTTCTATAAAATCATCTCTTTTAAATAATACAGTTATTAATGTTAATAAGAATATTCCACCTAAAATAGCAGTTGCAAGGAACTCTATTTGGTAAAAGATACCACTTGTAAATAATCTAGCATTTAAGTTACCAAAAATTGAACCAGCAGTAAGAATTGATGAGTTTGCAAAAATAATAGCAAACATAGCTAACATTTTAACAGATTTATGCTCTTTATGATAAGCTACAAAAGTTAATACTGTAAATAACATAAATAAAGGATAAAATACACCAAGCCAAAATAGTGCAGAAGTAGGATTACCACTAAGAGCTGTATATATAATCATAGTTACAGGGTGACCTATCTCAAATAAGAATGCAGTAAATCCAGCAAATAATGACAATAGTCCAAATATTAATAATCTTTTAATAAGTGGCTTTAATACTTTAATTTCAAAAAATATTGCACTAGCTGCAATTACAACACTACCCATAGCAACAGCTACAAAAAACTCATAAGCAGCTACTAAAAATCCCCAAGGGTGTTCTCTTGTAACATTAAAAGCGTGGTGACCATGTGCAAAAAAATCTGTTAATGCATATAGATAAAATAAAATTAATCCTAAACTTAATCCTGTTAATACTGTAGATATGCCATTCATATCGTATTTTAAACTTATTCTCTCTTTTAAAGGTAAAATATCATTTAATTTCATTTTATACTCCTTATGTTAAATAAAATAATTTTGGTTTAGTACCAAGATTTGATTTTAGACTAAAGTGTTCTCTTGTTCTTAAAAGTTCACTAATTTCACTATTATAATCATCAAGGTCACCAAGTACTCTTACTTTTGTAGGACAAGTATTTTGACAAGCAGTTGTAGTTTCACCTCTTGCTATTCTTGTATCAGCACAGAAGTTACATTTATCTACTGTCATAGTTCTATCTTCTACATATCTTGCATCATAAGGACAAGCAGTCATACAATAACTACATAATATACACTTATCTACATCTACTCTAACACAACCATTATCATCATAATATGTAGCTTGAGTAGGACAAACCTCTTCACAAGGAGCATCTTCACAATGTTGACATTGAGAAGGGTAAAAAGTATTAGATACTATATCTAAAAAAGGATATTCCCCTTGCATCTGACCAGCTCCAACCCAAATTCTATGCTTATCAGCACCTCTTAAAATTCCATTTTCTTCTTTACATGCTGTTTCACATGCCTTACAATTGATACAATTTTTGTAATCAAGTGCCATTCCAAATCTTGCCATAAATTACACCTTTCTTATTTCAACATTTGTTTCGTGCATCGCTGCTGCACCATAAACAGGTTCGATAACATCATTAATAACTGCATTATCATTTCCACCATTTTTATATGCCCAAGTTAAAGATTCACTCTCTTGACCAAAACCGTGTACAAAAAATAGTTGATTTGGGGCAATCTTTTCTGTAGGATATGCTTTTAATTGAGTTTTACCAGTAGGTGAACTAACCTCTACCATATCTGCAAATTGTATGTTTTTCTCTTTTGCTACTCTTGTATTTATCCAAATAAAGTTTTCAGGTAAAAGGTCTCTTAACATAGCATTATTTGCTGTTCCACTTTGTGTAAATTGAGCGTGACGACCAGTTAGAAGCTTAAATTTACCATCAGGTACACTAAAAGCATATTCATCTTTCCATACAGGCATAGAATCAATACCCTTATCTTGTAAAGATTTAATAACACACTCAATTTTTCCAGAAGCAGTTTTTGGTTTTCCACCTCTAACATTATATGATTTTTTATTTTCAGGATAATACTGAAACTTATTTGATGCAGTTTGTTTATAATATTTATCCATTTTTGGATAAAATACACCATTGTGATGAAGCTCTTTTGCTGCTTTTTCACCATAAACAGAAGCTACCATATGATGATTTACCTCTTCTTGAGAATGTTTAAAAGGTATAGTTAAATCAAACTCTTTATAAGTATCTTTTTCACCATCTTCTTCAATTTGCTCTTGAACATCTTCATCATATTTTTTAGTTATCTCAAATAAAGGTTTTGATATTTTAGTTGTTAAACCATTCATTATCTCCATAACTGGTTTTGTTTCAAACATAGGGTCAATAACTTTATTTCTTTGTGCAATACTAGGTTCAACTCCACCAAATGTTTTAACAGGGTCAGTTCTCTCAAGATAAGTGCACTCAGGAAGTACAACATCAGCATACATAACTGTATCAGATGGCATAGTATCAATAGTAACAACTAACTCCATTTTTTTCAACATTTGAGCTGTTTTTACACTATTTGGCATATTCATCATAGGGTTATGTTTATAACAGAACATACCTCTTACTTTATAAGGCATTTTATCTTCTATATATCTGTTTCTCCAACCTATCCACGAACCACCACCTGGTACAATAGAACAATCTTCATAACTAGGATTACCTTTTTTAACTTTTTTAAGCTTTTTAATAGCTCTACCTTCAGCTTGAGCATATAATGGCTCTAAACCTTCGTGTTTTCCAAGTTTTAGTTTTTTTCCAAATATTAAACCACCCTCACAATCAATAGCACCGTGAAGACCTTGAAAAATTGCCATAGCTCTTCTAAGTTGAAAATCATTTTTACTAAAAGTTGACCTTCTCCCTGGATAATATACAGCTTTTGGAGCAGCTGCTGCAAACTCTCTTGCAACTTCATATATATCACTAGCTTTTATACCTGTAATAGGCTCTGCCCATTCAGGAGTATATTTACTTGATAAGATATTATCTTTATACTCTTTAAAACCATTAAAATATTTTTTAATATAAGATTTATTCTCTAAACCTTCATTTAATGTAACATAACTTAAAGCTAATACAAATGCTAAATCAGTCCCCGGTTTAACAGCTAACCATTTATCTGCTTTTGCAGCTGTGTTTGTAAATCTAGGGTCAACACATACAAGTTTTGCACCTCTACCTTTTGTTCTTTTAAAAACATCCATAGTATCAGGTGTTACAATAGCTTCTGCTCTATTAGCACCAGCCATAATAATATATTGGGCATTATCTAAATCAGCTTGAGGATAAGCTCCCATTGTTACACCATAACCAGAAGTAACAGTTTGTAAACAGATAGAACCGTGGTTTAGCCAGTTTGCAGAACCAAAAGCTTGAAAGAATTGTTTAAATGTATGCTCAGCCATACCTTCACCTGCACAAAACATCATAGATGAACGATTATCTTCCTCCTCTTCTAATATTTTAGCAAGACCTGGAAATTTATCAGTACCATTTAAGATAGCTTCATAAGCTTCATCCCAAGTAACTCTTTTAAACTCTCCAGAACCTTTTTCACCAACTCTAATCATAGGATATTTTAGTCTATCTGGGTCATATACAGCTTGAATACCTGCATTTCCTCTAGGACATAACATATTTTTTGATTTTGGAAACATTGGATTAGGGTTAAGTTTAGTAATAATACCACCTTCAACTCTAGCTAATGCAGCACATTTATTTACACACATTTCACATAAAGTTGCTACATCGTGAGCTTCCCCTGTTCCTGTTTTTGTATTTTCATTTGTAACTTCTCCAGGTTTTACTTCACTTTTTCCATGTTCACTTGAAAAAAGAGATGTAGTAGCAGTAGCACCACCCAAAATGCTAAGAGCAACACTACCTTGAAGAAATTTTCTTCTTGAAACTTCTACTTTCATAAGCATATCTCCTTGATATTTTTTTAACTAATACTCTACTATTAGATTTTCTAATAATATAGGTTCTTTATTTTAGTTAAATAACTCTTACAGTTAAATAAAAATTTTTAAAACTAATTATATATGTTAATAGTTATGAAAGATGTTTCTTTTTTACTATTTTATCTAATAATTTAATCTTATATCTCAAATGCTATTAAAGTCATATCGTCATTTCTATCATTATTTTCTATCATAACTTCATATTTATTCATCTCATCTATAAATATACTTTTCTGATTATCCATAGATTTAGTATGATTCTCTTTAATAATATTTCCAAATCTTTTTTTACCAAATGGAAAATCTTTTTCTCCACCATTTTGGTCAAGGTATCCATCTGTTGTACAATAAAACTTCATACCATCTTCTACTTC
>JAYELQ010000294.1:0-5579 GCA_034717655.1 Campylobacterota bacterium | reverse complement strand
AAGTGCTATAAAACAACTAAATAACTAGCTTTATACGGTATAAATTATAAAAGTTTTTTGATGTTTTTATTGATTTATTTTGAGATTAGATTAAGTTGGTTTTTGTGGGTGCTGAATGGTTACTTTTTAGAAAGAGCTGGAAAATATTTTGACATATAATGTCCCATCTCAAATCTATTTCTTAAACCTAAATCTTCATATAAGTGATTTGGCATTAATGATTTTTTTGCTACATTTGGGGCTATTATATCTTTACTATAATCATTATTTGCATACTCTTGTAAAAACTTTGTAACTTTTATCTCTAATAACTCTAAAGGGGTAAAATTTTTTATACTCATAATGTCATCTCCACCATTTTTCCATTTACTATCTCACCAAACTCCACACCAAAATCATAACAATCAACTAGTTGCTCTTTTGTAGGTATAAGTTTTACTTTTTTTGCTTCTAATGGAACTCTGAATTTTAAAGCTTTTAATCTACTATTCATCATATCAACAGCTTCTCCACTCCAACCATAAGAACCAAAAGATGCACCAAACTTACCTTTTTTTTCTAAAAGCATCATACAACTAAGTAAATCCCAAACAGGTTTTGGAACATCTCCATTAATTGTAGGAGCTCCTATTATTATACCCGTACTCTCTTCTAAAATAGTAATCATATTTTGTTCATCTAGTGCTGTTAAATCATAAATATTTGCAATTAGTGTTTTATTTGATTCTATACCATCATATATACTATGTGCCATATCTTTAGTATTTTTATAACTTGTTACATAAAAAATAGATATCACTTTTTTACCGTGAAGTCTATCGTTTGGAGTACTCCAATCTTTATATAAATCTATATATTTTTCTGGATTATCTCTTATTATTGGACCGTGAAGGTTACATATAATATCAATTTTAAACTTCTCATAAAGTTTAAGTGCATTTAAAACATCTGTTTTAAATGGTCTCATAATATGGTCATAATAGTATTTAAATGCATAATCAAAATCACCAACTAAATCATCAAATAACCTATGGTCATAATAGTGGCTACCAAAAACATCACCACTAAAAAGTATCTCATCTTCTACTAAATAACTGCTTATTGTTTCAGGCCAATGTAGATTTGGAGTACTTAAAAACTTTAATGTTTTTCCACCTAAACTTATCTCTTTATTTGTCCAAACATTTTCAAGATTTTCTAACTCTTTTTTTGCTATTGATTTTAACATAGGTCTAGCCATAGGAGATAATAATATCTTTGCATTTTTTGCTAGTTTTGCTAACTTTGGTAATGCTCCACTATGGTCTGGTTCTAAATGGTGCATAACAATATATTTTATATCTTCATATTTACATATAGATTCAACTTTAGAAAAAAACTCCTCTTGAAACTCCTCTTTAACAGTGTCTAATATAATAACACCTTCGGGAGTTTTTATAAGATAAGAGTTATATGTAGTACCGTTTGCTGTTTTCATTATGATATCAAAAGTTCTAATATCAGGGTCACTTACACCAATATAGTATATATCTTTTTTTATCTCTATTGCATCAAACATTATGCACCACCTTTCATAAGTATTCTTTTTAACCAAAGTGGTGGATTACCTTTTATCATTTTTTGAAATGATATTATCACATCTTTTATTTTTTCAGCTTCATTAGAAGATTTCATAGGGTAGATACCTTCACTTTTTACCATATTGGCTGCTTTTGGTCCTATTTGTGATACATAAACTATATCGCTATCTTCTAAACAAGATATTTTATACTCAAGCTTTTCTATCTCATTATCAAACTTTAAAGATGAATCTACTTCATTTATAAGAGAATAATCATCTTCAAAAATCTCGTAAATATAAAACATCTCACACCAACCAAAATGTTGGTTTATATGGATATTATCTTTTGATGCAAATGCTACTTTCATAACTTATCCTTTTTGGATTATTTATGAATATTCTATTGCAAGAAATGTTCCATAAGTATAGATAATAGTTTATTACAGCAACTTCTATAGTAATAGATATAGTATCTATAAATATATATTAACTCTTACCTAAAGATGATTTAGCAAAATCAATTAACTCTTTAAGTTCTTCATCAATATTAGTGTTCGTTAAATCATCTTTATTAATCTTAGTAAAAAGTTTTTCAGTAGTAAGTACTTTTTTGAATTTATTTAGTCTAGGAACTTTTGAAAAATTAGATTTAAACCATTTACATTTAGAATCGTTAATAATTTCATAATTAGAATTTATATATTCATCTGTATCTATTGGTTTTTTTATAATACTAATTAAATGTTTTTCAAAACATGGATTTGAAATTATAATTTTTGAATTATATTTACTTAATATTTTAGTAGAATTGTTTTTGACAATATCACCTACATCACAGTCACTATCAAACATAACAATAATTGCATAATACAAATCTAAATCTTCTTTGTACAAAGCTTCTAATATTGTATTTGGAACTTTACATCCATCAATATCTCCACCCTGAAAATTACATTTAGATTCATTAATCCATCTAATGTTACTTTTTCCATAAGAAAGTTCTATTATGTCATTACAAAACTTAGAACAATCTATATTTGTATCATTCCAAGTTTCATAAATTGTCTTTAGCATAGTTAATTCATCTTTACCTTCAACAATACATAAAACTTTGTTAATTGTAAAAGTATTTTTCTTATCATTAAATATATCTTCTATGTTTAAATTCATTATTTTAGAAGTCTAAGTTTATATTTTGTATTGTAGGAATACCACCTAGAATTTTATTTTCATATAATCTTGCAAAATTTTCAAAACCATTGTACTCTTTAACATTATTAATATGAGTAATATGCTTATTATCCTTTTCTATTAAAAATAATTCATCATTATATAAAAACTTCATATTATATATATTATGTGTTGAATAAATCATCTGAACATTTAATTTTATAGAAATTAAATTAAGAATTGGTACAAGCATTGGATGTATTACAGAATCAAGCTCATCAAACACAATAATAGAGTTTTCAAGAGATGCCATATAAATATTATAAAGTAATTTCATAATCATTTTAGTACCACTTGATTCTAAATTAAATTCTAATGATTTTTTACTATTTATACTATGAAACATACTTAACTGTACATCAAAAGCAATTTCATCACTAGTTTCATTGTTGGTATCATTTTTATCAATGTTGATTGTTGCTTTTGCATTAGTAATATCTAATCCCATAGCAATAAAACATTGAATAATAAAATCTTTTATTTTTAAATTAACATTATGACTATTTTGAGTTGTTTTATTATCTCTATTGTTTACATTGATTTTATCTGTAATATCATTAAATAATGGTATTAATTTTTTATTTTCAAGAAAAGGTATAGCAAGTAAAAAATTATCTTCAGGATTTAATTGCATTTCTACATGGTGTACCCCAGAAATATTTGTAAATTTTGAAATACTTCTAAAAAATTCTAGCATTTCATAATAGTCTTTAACTCTTGTTTTTGATGCCACAAGCAAACTTGTTTTATCTGATAAACCCTCAAATAGTAATCCTGCAATATCTTTACTATTTAAATCTTTAAAAATTTCTTTTTTTCTATTAAATAAAATTTTGTATTTATTGTTAGATTTATTCTTAATTTTTAAGATTTCATTTTTTAATCCAACTAATATATTATTTTTACTAGAAATCATTTGTATTTCATAACTATATTCACTATTATTTAGAATAAAAACTATTTTTATTGATGATTTTGCATTTAAATTTGTATAAATATTTTTATATGCTTTATGAAAAATTTCCTGATTTTTATTAGAAACTACATATGCAAACCATGCTATTGCTTTTATAATTGTAGTTTTCCCAGATGAGTTTGCACCATAAAAAGAAATTAATTTATTGTAGTATTTATTATCATATTTAAAAACTCTTTCAGGATGATTTTCAACTGTATAATTTGTTGATTCAAAATTAATTACTAAATTATTTTTAATGGAAAAGAAATTTGTAATTTCTATTTCTTTAATAAAATTCATTTGTTACTCTTTTTTATTTATATAGTCTATTTTAAATATTATTATAGTAGCATAATACTTAAATATCATTATAAAATAATAAATTTACCTATCATTATTACTTTTGCTTGATAAAGAATTTTTATTTTATTAAGCTTTTCAAGATATAATATTTTTTTAAATCTTAGATATTAAAAGGCGATAAAATGGATAAAACAGAACCTAAAGAAGAAAATATAGTTAAAAAGACTTGTAAAGAGTTGGGTATAACTCAAAAGGAATTAGCTGAATTAATGGGAGTTAATGATGGAACACCTGCTCAATGGAGTTCTAAAGGTGATATTCCTGATATGGCTCAAAGATTTATGACTACTTTAATTAAAAATAAACAATATAATGATAAGTTAAATAATGTGACAAATGCCCTTAAAATACTTGATCAACTAAAGGGGTCGTAATTTTTACAACCCCTTTTCTTATATGATAAAGTATCATATTTATTTATTATTATATGATTATATATCATAATATTATTGACATTAATTATAATATATGATATAATTTAAAAAAAGGGAAAAAAATGAAGACTATAATTTTTAATAATATTGAATTACATCTAAAAGAAAATAAAAAATACGAATTTCTATTATCAAATAAAGAGGTAGCTATTGGATATGGAACAAATATACAAAATTTAGCACATACAAAAAATAATAATTCTGATGAACTAATAGAGGGTAAACATTGGTTAAAATTAGAGATAGAAACTAAAGGTGGAAAACAAAAAGTTATCCATTGGACTAAAAAAGGTATTGTAAGATTAGGATTTTTTATCAAATCAAAGAAAGCAAGAGAGTTTAGAGATTGGGCTGAAGATTATATTATACAAAGTGAAGAACCTAAACCAATTAAAAATGATATAGATATTCAAAATATAAATGATAGATTAAAATTATTAGAAAATATTGTTGCTAATAATTTAACAGATGTAGCTAAAAACACCAGTCCCCAAAATCAAAATATTACTATAGACCCAAAAAAAACTAAAAGTTTAGATGATGCTAAAACTGTTTTTAGAGTTTCAAAAACAAATAAAAATGATGATTTAAAAGATAAAGAGAAATTTTATCAAGATATATTAAAAGTGATAGCCAATTATCCGTATGGAGCATCACAAAGAACTTTACTAAAAGAAGCTGGTTACTCTCAAAGTAAAAAAATAAGAAGATGGCTACAAGAACAAATCTCTATTTTATGGGATATGACTATAATTCCCGGTAAATGTTATAAATATACTTTAAGATAATTTAAGTTTAAATAGTATATAATCTTTTATCTTTTTATTAAGATGTTATTTAAAAAAGTATTGTTTCTTCGTTAAAGTTTCACTTAAGATTAAAATTCTTAAAAAGTAGTAATAAATTATGGTGTTTATATATAAAAAAAACCATAAAAAAATCATTAAAGTTTCGCTTAAGATTCAAAACCCTTTATTTATCGTATCAATAGGGGTTACGACACTGACCCGATTATTAGGGGATTGAAACGTAA
>JAYELQ010000293.1:0-5579 GCA_034717655.1 Campylobacterota bacterium | reverse complement strand
ATAGATTTGTAACTATTTGTTAGAGTATTCTAATCTTTGGTTATAATAAAGATAGTATAATCTAATTTTTAAGATAAGTTAGATAAAATTATTTCAAAATATAAGGAGATAATTATGAATAAATTATTAAAACTAGCATTATTAGGTGCAGTTGCATTAACACTTTCTACTACTACTGCTTCAGCAGATGCTGCAAAAGGTCAAAAACTTTTTGTTAAAAAGTTAAAAAAACCTTGTGGTATAACAGGTGCTAAAATGGCTGCAAAACATTCTCAAGATGAGTGGGAATCAAAAAAAGATAATCTAGCTGATGAGATTAAAGCTATGTGTCCAGATGTAAAAGATAAAGCATTAAAAGATAAATATATAGAACATTATTATGATTTCTTTTATGATTTTGCAAATGATTCAGGAAATGTTCCATCTTGTTAATCTAACGATTAAATAATCAAAACTAAATAGATTTTAGTATATAATGTTTTATGAAATATTATATACTAAAACAACTAACCCAAAAACTAAACAGTTATAAAAATATCAAATATATAAAAAGAGTAGAAAATAATACTATTAAAATAGAATTTAATGATAGAAATATATATTACTTTAACCTTACTCGTGGTGATGATAGTATCTACAAAAAAAATACAAATGATAATATAAAAAAAGACTTTAATGCTCCTTTTGATGTGATACTTAAAAAAAAGTTTACAAATAGCAATATATCTAATATAAGTTTATTAAATGATGATAAAATTATACTTTTCAAAATAGAAAATCGTTCATCTTATAAAAAAGAGATGTCCTATCTACATCTTGAATTTACAGGTAAAAATACAAATATAATAGTTACAGATGAAAAAAATATAATAATAGAAGCCCTAAGACATATAGATGAGTGGTCATCTACAAGAATAATACAAGTGGGTAAAACATTAGAGCCACTTCCAAAGCCTGAGTTTAAATATGAAGATAATAGTGTAGAAGATATTGATAAATTTTTATATGATACTTTCTCAAAAAAAGAGAAACAACTTTTAAATAATATTAAAAAACAAAAAATAATACAGATAGATAAAAATATCAAAAAAATATCGAATATTTTATCTAAACTAGATGATATCGAAATACTTAAAGATAAAGCAGAAGATTTAAATATAGAAGCAACTACTATAATATCTGAACTTTATAAATTAGATGGTTATAAAAAGAATATAGCAATAATAGAATCAAATAAACTTTTTAGACAATCTAAAAAAATGAAACAAAAGATTAAAAATCAACATATAGAGGAAACAAATCTAAAATTAAAACTACAGTTTTATGAAAGATTAAAATCTACTATTGAAAAATCTACAACAATAGATGAGATAGAGTTTTATATACCAAAAAAAGATAAAAATCAAAAGAAAACAAAAAAAGAGCAACCTTATCAAAGTTTTTTTATAGATGGCTATAAAATTATGCTAGGTAGAGATGAGAGGGAAAATATATATCTATTAGAAAATAGTAAGGCAAGTGACTTTTGGTTTCATCTTCAAGGTCAAGTATCAGCTCATGTAATAGTATCAAATAGAAAGAAAACTATCCCTGAGCATATCATAATAGAAGCTGCTAAAATATGTGCTAAATTTTCAACTTCATCACAAGGTGTATTTACTATTGATTATACTCAACGAAGAAATGTAAAGATACAACATAGAGCTAATGTTTTATATAATCCATATACTAGTATAGATATAAAGATATGATATAATATTAAAAAATCAGCTTTATTATGTTAGAATAATTTAAATAATAATAAATAAAAAAAGGGAGAAATATGGGATATTCAAATAAAAAAAATAAATTAGTAGGTTTAGGATTTGGTGTTATCTCTTTATCTGTTATAGCTATATTTGGATTTTTATATTTATCACCAGATTTTGAACAAGATGAACCTGTTATAGATATTCAAGATGAAGTTTATTGGAATTTAAAATCAAATTTAAAAGTTAATTTAAATGATGAGAGTGGAATAAAATATTATAAAATAACATACAAAGATGGTAAAAATGATATTGTATTAGACCAAAAAATATTTACCTCTATAGAACAAAACTTAACACTAGATATAAAACCTCCAAAATTAAATTTATTTTCAAAAATAGATGATGCAAAACTTCAAATTGAGGTAAATGATAATAGTAAGTGGGACTTTTTTAATGGAAATAATATAACAAAAACTGTTAATATTAAGATAGATAAAAAAGTACCTGTTGCAAATGTACTTGGAAACTCAAGATATATTCAAAGAGGTGGAAGTGCTGTTGTTGTAACTCAAGTATCAGATGAAAACTTAGTAGATAAATATATTGTATTTAATGATAAAAAGAGATTTGAATTATTACCTTATAAAAAAGAGAATTACTTTATAGCACTTATTGCATGGCCTATAGATATAGAAAAATTTCATAAAGTTAGACTTGTAGCTATAGATAAAGCTGGAAATAAAACTATTACAAAAGTACCTTTATATATACAAAAAAAGAAAATCAAAAATCAAAATATAACAATAACAGAAGATTTTATAAAAAATGTAAGTGGTTTTGTATTAGAAAGAAGTGGGGAGGTTATACCATCTAATTTAGAAGATGTTTTTATCTATTCAAATAGAGAATTTAGAGAAAAAAATCTAAAAAAAATATTTGATGCTTCAAATAAAGCTATGGAAAATGAATATGTAGATGATTTTAATATCAAACCTTTTAGAAGATTAAGAGGTTCTCAAACAGTTGCAGGGTATGGAGAGAGAAGAAAATATTATTTAGATAATAGAAAAATAAATGAAGCTTGGCATTTAGGTATTGATTGGGCAAGTGTAAAAAATGCAACTATAAAAGTATCAAATGATGGTGAAGTTGTTTTTAAAAATTATTTAGGATTATATGGTAATACTATTATTATAAATCACGGTATGGGATTATCTTCTTTATATGCACATACAAGTTTACAAAAAGTAGATGTAGCAGACAAAGTTGAAGCAGGACAAGTGATAGGAAATACAGGTGCCACTGGTGCTGTATTTGGAGACCACTTACATTTTGGTATAGTTGTACAAGGTGTTGAAGTAAATCCTTTAGAGTGGATGGATAAAAATTGGATAAAAGTAAGAATTACAAATGTATTAAATAAATGTAATAAAATTATTATGGGCAAATAGATGAAACAAAGAACAATAAATAAAAGTGTAGAGATTGTGGGTGTTGGACTACACAAAGGTGTTCCTGTTAAGATGAGATTAGAGCCTTTAGATGTAGATATGGGGATTGTTTTTTATAGAAGTGATGAAGCTGTATCTATCCCATTAACACCTGATTATGTAATTGATACTAAAATGGCTACTGTAATTGGAAAAGATGGAGTAGTAGTATCAACTATAGAGCATCTTTTATCTGCTATTTATGCTTATGGAATAGATAATTTAAGAGTGGTGTTAGATAATGATGAGATACCTATTTTAGATGGAAGTAGTAGTGGTTTTTGTATGTTATTAGATGAAGTTGGTATAAAATCTCAAGAGAAAAGCAAAAAAGTTATTGTTATAAAAAAAGAGGTAGAGGTAAGTGTAGATGGTAAGTTTGTAAAACTTAAGCCATCAAATCATATTATTTATGATTTTTCTATCAATTTTGAACATCCAGCCATAGGGGAGCAAGAGTTTAGATTTGATTATTCTATAGAAGAATATAAAGAGAATATAAGTAGAGCTAGAACTTTTGGATTTTTACACGAGGTTCAATATCTAAGAAGTATAGGTTTAGCTCAAGGTGGAAGCTTAGATAATGCTATAGTTTTAGATGAACAAAAGATTTTAAATCCAGAAGGGCTAAGGTATCCAGATGAGTTTGTAAAACATAAGATTTTAGATGCTATTGGGGATATCTCTTTACTTGGATATACTATGATAGGTGAGTATAATGCACATGCTAGTAGTCATCATCTAAATCATCTCTTAACTAAAAAGTTATTAGAATCAAAAGAAAATTATGAGATAGTAGAGTTAGAAACTTTAGAAGTAAAATCAAAAGATTTACAAAAAGCTTATGTTAAAAGTATGGCTAAATAATGATTGATATATTAGTTATACCAATATCAACTCCTATATTAGTAGGTGTTTATGAAAATAATAAATTAATAGAAACCATAAAAAAAGATGGTAAAACTAGTGATATTTTACCTGTTATAATAGAAGATATTTTAAACGGATATAAGTTATCTTCTATATATTATGTAAATGGTCCCGGAAGTTATATGGCTATAAAGATAGCTTATATATTTCTAAAATCTATCACTATTACAAAAGATATTGATTTTTTTGCAACTAATGGTTTTAAGTTTAATAACAACACACCAATAAAAGCATTGGGAAAAAAATACTTTTTTAATAGTAAAGATGATAAAATAACAATAAAATTATTAAAAGATTTAAATACAATAGAAGATTTTGAATTGCCTGTAGATTTAGATGTTACAATTTTTACAAAAGATTGTTTACCACAATATAATTTACCAGCAGTTTATTAAGGAAAAGAATGAGAATAAGTGTTCCAGCAACTAGTGCAAATTTAGGTCCAGGTTTTGATACTTTGGGATTAGCTTTAAATATAAGAAATCAAGTAGTTATCAAACCTGCTAAGTTTCATAGTGTTTCATTAAAAGGTGAGGGTTCTGATAATCCTAAATTAAAAGATAATAATATGTTTATCACCACATTTAACGATTTTTATCAAAATTTAGGTACTCTAAAACAACAATTTAGATTTGAATTTCAAAATGAGATACCACTTTCAAGAGGATTAGGTAGTAGTAGTGCTGTTATTATTAGTGCTATAGCATCAGCTTATGCTATAGCTGGTATTAAATTAGATAATAAAAAATTATTAAATTTAGCTTTAAGTTATGAATCTCATCCGGATAATATAACACCTGCTGTTATGGGAGGGTTTACTGTTTCTAGTATATTTGAAAATGAAGTATTTTTCATTAAAAAAGATATACCAAAAAGTTTAAAAGCTATTGTAGTAATACCAAATAGACCTATATCTACTCATCTATCAAGAAAAACATTACCTTTTAAATACAGTAAAGAGGATGCAATTTTTAATATATCACATAGTTCATTACTTACAGCTGCTTTTATATCTCAAGATTGGAGAATGTTAAAAAAAGCTTCAAAAGATAGGTTTCATCAATATTATCGTATGAAACAGATGCCAGAACTTTTTGCCGTTCAAAAAGTAGCTTTAAGAAATGGTGCTTTAATGAGTACTTTATCAGGAAGTGGCTCAACTTTTTTTAATATGGCTTTTGCAAAAGATGCACCAAGATTAGTCAAAAAATTACAAGAAAATTTTCCTCACTTTAGAATATTCGCTTGTGATTTTGATAATGATGGTGTATCTATAGAAGATTAAGTAAAATTTAGATAAAATGCTTAAATTAAGACTAAGAACATGTATAGCATGTAAACAAAAAGATACACAAAACTTATTAAATAGATTACAATGTATAGATAAAAAACTAGTAAAATATACAAA
>JAYELQ010000292.1:0-5585 GCA_034717655.1 Campylobacterota bacterium | reverse complement strand
TTACCTTTAATGAATGGAGCAAAAGAGATAGTTCCAGCTTTACAAGCAAAAGGTTATAAAGTTATCTGTTTTAGTGGTGGTTTTAGAGTAGGTACAACTCCAGCAAAAGAGATATTAGGTCTTGATGCTGATTTTTCAAATGTTTTACACCATAAAGATGGAGTACTTACAGGTCTTGTTGGTGGTGATATGATGTTTGATTATAGTAAAGGTGATATGATTCAAAGAATACAAACTCTATTAGGTATTACAAGAGAAGATACTTTAGTAGTTGGAGATGGAGCTAATGATAGAAGTATGTTTGCCCATGCGAATACAAGAGTAGCTTTTTGTGCAAAAGATATTTTAAAAAAAGAAGCTAATATCATTATTGATGAGAAAGATTTAACTAAAATATTAGAGCATATTTAAATATATAAAAAAGAGGAAGAGTTAGTGAACTTTTTTAAATTATTAGTTTTTATTTTAATATTATCAAACCATTCAAATGCTAAATATCAGAAAGTAAAAGTAGGTTTTATAGATGAACACTATAAAAATATATTAACAAAAGAGATATTAATTGATATATTAAAAGATATAGAGAATAGATTAGAATATCAAGTAAATAGAAATATATTTGATATTCACCATACAGGTAAACCTATAGATATTCTTTATAGAACCCCTTCTCAAAAAAAGATAGAGTTAGAAAAAGGTATTAAAATTCTTGAAACTAAAAAAGATAAAATAGATAGATTAAAAAAAGAGTTTAAATCAAAAGAGAGTAATATAAAATCTAAAAGAAAAAAACTAAATAGATTTACAAAAAGCTTAAATAAAGAGATAAAAAAACTAAATAGATATATAGAGAGTAAAAATAAAAAGCAACACACACAAACTCAATATCAAGATATTAAAAGATATGTAGATAAAAAACAAAAAGAGATAAAAACTAAAACAAATATTTTAAATAGAGATAAAAAAGAGTTTAATAAAAAGCTAAAAAGATATAATAAAACCATATCTTTATATAATAAAACAATTAGACAATATAACAGATTACAAAGAAAAATAGAAGTTCTATCAAGAAATTTAAAAGAGGTAAAAGGTGTAGCTTTAGGATATACAGAAGTTATATCTAAAACATTTTATGAAAATGGATACAAGAAAACAACAAAAGAGACAAAAAGCTATATGAATAAGATTGAGATATATAGTTTTAATAATTTAAAAGAGTTAAAAGCTGTATTAGCTCACGAAATTGGACATCTAGTAGGGGTTGAACATATTAATTCAAAAGGTGCATTAATGAACCCAATATTACAAAAAAATCAAATAGATAATCTTAGTTTAACCCCTAGAGATATAGTTAAGTTTAAAAAGAATATTTTCTAATCAAATATAACAATACTTCTACCAAATGGAATTTTATTTTTCTTTTGAGATAAAGCCCATAGCACTTCATAACTAGGGGGTATTCGGGGAAATATCCCCTCTCCATCTGTAAAATATAAAACCATTTATTTATAAACCAATATGCAATAATTGTACCTAAACTATAAAATAAGTAATTTTATAGATTTTATTTTTTAAGTTCTTTCATTTAATTCTCTGTACCCATTATATCTTGTAATACTTCTTCTATTTCACTACCATAACTATTATATTTAAGAACTTCTATATTTTCACTTTTTATTAAAATTCTTAAAGCTTCATTTGGAGTTGATGAAATTATATGAGGTGAATGGGTAGCTACAATAAGTTGATTATTACCATCTTTTAAAATATTTTGATACACTTTTAATATTTTATTTTACCAATTTGGATGAAGAGATATTTCAGGTTCATCTATTAAAACTATACTATCTTTAATCTCCATCATCTTTAAATTCATAGCTCTAATAAAAAGCTGTTGCTCTCCAGTTGAGAGTTCATCTAATTTTATATCATCTTTTATACTATTTTGAAAAAGAATTTCCCTTTTTATATCTTTTGAGATACCTTTAAATTGCACTTTTAAATCAAGTCCATCAAAAATAGAGTTTATCTCATCTACTGCTTTTTGATTTGCTTCTTTTATAGTCAAATCTTCATTATTATCTTTTATCATATCTATAAAGTTTTTTATCTGAGATACTATTATTTTAAGTTGATTATCAAATACTTTTAGATAAATTATTTTAATATCTTTTTTTATACCAACACCTGCTAAACCATTTGAATGACTATTTAAACTAATATTTTCAAAAGCTATAAAATCATTATCAAGTAAATTAACTTTATAGAAATTATCAATAAACTCTAAAAGTGTAGTTTTTCCACTTCCATTTATTCCAGCTATCACAATAGTATCTAAAATATTATCACTACTATCTAAAAAATCAATATCAAAATCTTGTAATATTTTATAGTTTTTTATTTTTATTTTTTTTAGTTTCATTCGTTTCCTTTATAGTATTCTTATTTTAAGGTAAAGCTACTATCTTAGCAAGACTACTTTCTTCAACTTTATTTCCGTTTTCTATTTCAATTAAGTCTTCAATAAATTTAATATCCTTATTTGGATATAGTTTTTTTAATAAAATATATTTACAATAAAAAATTCTTATCCTTCTAGGTGTTGGGTTTTTTAAATTTTTTAAATCATCAATTATTACTTTTTGTTCTTCATCTTTACTATCGTTAGTATTATTATCTTCAGTATCTTCTTTTTTCTCATCTTTACTATCGTTAGTTTGACTTACATTATTCTTCTCATCTAAAGAATCCTTTTCTTTAAATTCAATTAAATTTTTAGTATATTCTTCTACCTCATCTTTAGTAAGAGATTCAAGCTTTATACCTAAAATAAATATTTTTTCAAGATATTCTTTGAATAATTTTTCATCTTCTTTACCATACTTTAACTCAAAAGATTTTTTAAGTATATTTTCATCAATTGCAGTGATAATAATCAATCTTTTATAAATATCTTCATTATCTAAAATAATTCTTAATCCATCTAAAACTTTCATAATATCTTCAATATTACATCTATCCAAGTCGTCAATAAAAAGAATTATTTTTTCATCTTTACCATCAGTCCAAGCTTTTAATATTATAGATATCTCTTTCTCAATTTCTGCCTGTAGTCCTAAAATATCTTTATAATATTCTTTTGAAATATACTTTTTGATTATATGTTTAGCACTCTTTCTATATTTAAAAATAAAATATATTACCTTAATAATAGCAATAACACTAATTGTATAAAAAGTCATTGATTCAAATAAAGTTTCTAATGATTTATAATTAACTATCGAATATACTATTGATATTATACTAATTGGAACAAGTAAGAAATTAAACCAACCATATTTAAACCATAAAATTCTAATTATTCTATATGGTAAAGAAAGATATTTTACACACAAATTCTCTTTATCATTATCTAAATAACTTTTAACTACAGTTTCATACAAATAAGCCCAAGATTGTTTACTATCTGTATATTTCCAAGCTGAAAAATCAATCCAATGAAATTTAATTTTTTTCTCTTTTTCTAACTCATCTTTTAATTTATTTGCTAAATATGTTTTACCTCTTCCCCATTTGCCAAATATACCTATCATTTGACCACTATCACTTTTTAGTTCTGTTATTACATTTGCTAAAACTTTTGAAATTTGATTAACATTTAATGCAGGTTTTATACTATCTTTTGATTGAATATCTTTTATATCTTGTTTTGAGCCTTTTATATTATATTTTTCATTATTATCTTTTGATTGAATATCTTCTATATTTTGTTTACCTTTATCTGTATTAATTTCAGTTATATGAAAACTATTACTATTTATTTCATTATCTAATAAATTTATATTTGTTACAAACTTATCCATATTTGCATTTAAATGATATTCATCATTTGAATGTTTCAATAATTCCTCTAAATATTCATTTATCTTATCATCTTCTATTTTATTAGATATAATAGTATCAATATCTCTATTTAATATATCTAGCTTTTCTTTATGACTTTTACTCTCAACTTTTTTTATGATGCTATTATTATCTAATTGTGCTTTTAATTTAATAGCTAATTCTTTTGTATTGCTCAAAATATCTTCCTTTATATAGTTAATAGTTTTTATCTAGGAACATTATAACCGTAACCCCAAACAATAAAAAACTCTTTAATTTTTTTCATAAAAAATTATCTCCTTTTCAAAATTCAATAATTACTGTCGCTACTCTCGAACACGAGGAATCTTGTTGTTTTTTTGTACTACTCCAAAACAATTGATTCTCCACTATCATAGATTCTAATAGAGGCTCTTTTATAAATGTTTTACCACTATACTTTTTTGGATTATCATACCCTTTATCCCTATTAGCTTTTTTCCACTCCGGATAGCTACTATAAGCATTTAATGGGTTATTCCTACCTTGCCATTTTCCATCTTTATTTTTAAATGTATAAAGTTTAATATTCCCTAAACTCATAAGTTCTTCAAGTGTTGGAACTCTCCAATCATTATATCCACCATAACTTTTAGCATTTAACTCTTTTGCATATTCAAAGGCTTGTTCCCAAGTAAATCTTTTATTCTCAATATTTATTTGCCAATAAAGTCCAGTATCAGGGTTTATCCACACTTTTGGATTAAGCTCTATCTCACTATTTTTAACTTTTATCTCTTTATCTAAAATCTTTTTTGTTATATCAAAAAGAGTTTTAGTTTTTGATAATATACTTTACTATCTTTTTTTACTACTAAATCTTTCATCTTTTTCCTTTTAAAAATTTACAATATTCAAAAATCATTTTTGCTAAAATATTCTGTTTTAATGTAGCTATTTTCTTGTCTAAAAGTTTTGATTGAATAGTGCAAGTTTTATCTACTATTAAATAACTCACTTTTCTAAACTCTCCACTGCTAAGAAAACTACTATCAAACTTTATAGAGTTTTTATTATTTGGATTTGTTGTAAATGGTATATAGATATAATCACCAAATGAATTTTGTTTTATTATTAGTATTGGTCTTAGTTTAAAGCTTTGCGAATCTGTAAAAAATATCTTTGCTAAATAAATATCTCCTACCATTTTGAGTAATCCTCATCATCTTCAAGAGGTGTTGATAAATCTACTTTTGATATATATTCAAGTTCATTATCACTCCAAAACTCATAATCATTTTTTTCATCTACTTCCACTTTTATTTCATAATGATATTTTGTAATTTTTGGCAGTTCTATGTCTATATCTATAGGAAAATCAAACATCTTCTATCTCCTTTGCATAAGTTATTAATACAATTAAAATATAAAACAAAGTATTAACATATTTTTTATCTATGAACTCTATACCATCTCCATGCAATAAAGTATTTCTAAGATTTAATCCAAATTTATAAAAAAATAAGTTCTCAAGTAAATAATAAAAATCTTCACCAAAAATATTTTTTAATAAACTGTTATTATCATCCAATAATTTATCTAAAGATTTATCTTCATCTATTGTAACTTTATATTCAGAAACACCACTATTTTTATTAATTTTTATTATCTGTTTTATTAAATACTCAAAAGTTGGATTAAAAATATAAATAAATCCTATC
>JAYELQ010000291.1:0-5609 GCA_034717655.1 Campylobacterota bacterium | reverse complement strand
TTAAGACTTTTAGCACATTATAGTAAAGACCCAGCTTTACTAGAAGCATTTATAGAAAATAAAGATATACATTTAGAAACTGCTATTAAAATATTTGGTGAAGATGAAGCTAAATCAAAAAGAGATATAGCAAAGTCTATAAACTTTGGTTTATTATATGGTATGGGTTCTAAAAAACTATCAGAGCAATTATCTATATCTGTAAAAGAAGCAAAATCTTATATAGAGAGTTATTTTGAAAGCTTTGAAACAGTAAAAGATTTTTTACAATTAATTCAAAATGATGCTATGAAAAATGGATATGTAAAAACACTTTCAGGGAGAAAAAGACGATTTGATTTTGAAAATGTTACAGCGATGATAAAAGCTTCATATTTAAGGGAAACAATAAACACTCTTTTTCAAGGGGGAGCATCTGATTTAATAAAACTTGCTATGAATAAAATAGATTTAAAATATAAAAATAATGATGATATCCGTATGTTACTTCAAATACATGATGAGCTTATATTTGAGATAAAAAATGAAGAGGTAGATAATATAACTCCAAAATTAGTTTATATTATGGAAAATATTTTTAAATTAGATATCCCTTTGAAAGTTAGTGTTTCAATAGGTGATAATTGGTCACAATTAAAATAGATGATAACAAAAGAATCAATAGAAAATTTAAAATCACATCTTGATATAGTAGATGTTATATCTCAATTTTTAGAACTCAAAAAAGCTGGGGCAAATTTCAAAGCTTGTTGCCCTTTTCACGGTGAAGAGACTCCATCTTTTGTAGTTAGTCCTGCAAAACAGATATTTCACTGTTTTGGGTGTTCAATTGGCGGAGATAGTATAAAGTTTGTTATGGAGTATGAAAAATTAAACTATCCTGAAACATTAGAAAAATTAGCAAGTATGTATAATGTTCCTTTAGAGTATGATAATAATTTTAAAAAGCAAGATAGAAAAGTTATAGAGAGTATTAATAATTTTTATCAAAAATCTTTGGTTTCAAATAATATAGCATTAGATTATCTACAACAAAGAGGTGTTTCAGATTTTTCTATAGAAAAGTTTGAGATTGGGTATGCTAGTTCTTCTAATGTTACTATTGATTATCTTAATAAAAACTATTTAAATTTAAATGATGCAAAAGATTTTGGAATTATAGATAACGGTCAAAATGGTTTATATGCTAGATTTATAGAAAGAATTACTTTCCCTATATATACAATAACAGGTAATATTGTTGGTTTTGGGGGAAGAACAATATCTGGACATAATGCAAAATATATAAACTCTCCACAAACAAAACTATTTAATAAATCAAGACTACTTTATGGATATCATTTAGCAAAAGAGCATATATATAAAACAAATACTATTATTGTAACAGAGGGTTATCTTGATGTTATTATGCTTCATCAATCTGGATTTTCAAATGCAGTTGCAACACTAGGTACAGCTTTGACAGCTGAACATCTTCCCCTTTTAAAAAGAGGTGAACCTGAAGTTATTATAGCTTATGATGGAGATAAAGCAGGACTAAATGCAGCTTATAAAGCAAGTTTATTATTAAGTCATAGTAGCTTTCAAGGTGGTGTTGTGATATTTGAAGATGGGTATGATCCAGCTGATATGGTAAAAAACAATAAAATAAATATATTACAAAAAAAGCTATCTAAACCAACACACTTTATACCTTATGTTATTGATTATATCATATCTAAATATAATATAGAAAATCCACAAGATAAGCAACAAGCTTTAGATGAATCTAATAATTATTTAAAAACTTTATCACCTATACTACAAGAGGAATATTCAACTTTAATAGCTAGAAAACTAAATATAAACCCTAAAATAATTCAAACAAAAGTGTCAAATAATACACATCAACCATCTTCAAATGTAACTTTAAACTCTTTTGATATTGCTGAATTAAATATAATTAAAACAGCTTTATCAAATAATGAATTATTATATTTTTTAAAAGAGAAGCTAGATACAAATATATTTAAAATACATAAAAGTGAGTTAAATATTTTATTCTATAGTGAAGATAAAACTGTTTTAAATGGTATTTTATTAAATGAACATTTAAAAATATACTCAAAAGAGGAATTGGAATTACAAATTAATCTATTATCAATTCCATATTATAAATATCTACTACAACAATTAAATTACGATAATAGTTTAGATTTTATAACAAAAAGTAAAAAAGTGAGAGAATTAAAAACTAAGATAAATAATCTTAAAAGAACTAATATTGTATAATAGCAAAAATATTAAAAAGGGATAAAATGGAATTTTTACAAACAGATAAAGCACCTGCTGCAATAGGACCATACTCACAAGCGGTAAAAGTAAATGGATTATTATATACATCAGGGCAAATAGCATTAACAGTAGATGGTGTTATGATAGAAAATGATATCAAAAAACAAACAAGACAAATATTTGAAAATATAAAAGCTATTTTAGAAGATAATTCAAGTAGTATGCACGATATTATTAAAATCAATATATTTTTAACAGATATGAAAGATTTTGGTATAGTAAATGTATTGATGGCAGATGCTTTTGGAGACCATAAACCTGTAAGAAGTACTGTAGAAGTAAAAGGTTTACCAAAAAATGCAATGATAGAGATGGATGTTATAGCTAAACCAAAAGACCATCATTCAATTTAAAGATATTTTAAACTATTTTTTGCTATAATGCAATTCATAAATTTCAAGAGGATATGCTAAAATGTACGCAATTATCAAAACAGGTGGAAAACAATATAAAATCTCTGAAGGTGATTTTTTAAATGTTGATAAACTTAGTAAAGAAGCAAAAGAAACAATAGAATTTACAGATGTAGTAGCTATTAATAATGGTGAAACACTTTTAACAGCTGATGCAGTTAAAGATTCTAAAGTAACAGCAGAGGTTGTAGTTGAAGGTAGAGATAAAAAAGTTATCATTTACAAAAAACTTAGAAGAAAAGATAGTAAACTTAAAAGAGGTTTCAGAAGAAGCTTCACTAGAGTTAAAATTACTAAAATAGAAGCATAAGGGATAAAGAATGGCTCACAAGAAAGGTCAAGGTAGTACTAATAATAATAGAGACTCAGCTGGTAGAAGACTAGGAGTTAAAAAATTTGGTGGGGAAAAAGTTATTCCTGGAAACATCATTTTAAGACAAAGAGGAACAAAAGTACATGTTGGTGCTAATGTTGGAATTGGGAAAGACCATACAATATACTCTTTAATTGAAGGTGTTGTTAAATTTGAACAAAAAGATAAAAATAGAAAAAAAGTTTCAGTTTACGCTTCGTAAATTATACTTAAAATAAAATATTTTGCAGGTACTGTAGCTATTTTGCTATAGTGCCTTTTTTTAGTTATAAATAGTAACTAATTTATAAACTAATTACTATTTATAATTATAATAGAAATTAAAAATTTAAAAAATCGGAGATCTAAATATGTTTGTTGATAATGCTAGTTTTACAGTAAAATCTGGTAAGGGTGGTCCTGGATGTGTATCATTTAGAAAAGAAAAATTTGTTGTAAAAGGTGGTCCAGATGGTGGAGATGGTGGAAAAGGTGGTAATATATACTTTGAAGTAGATAATAATACAGATACACTATCAAACTATAAAGGAAAACATATAATAAAAGCAGATAATGGACAACCTGGGACTAGCAGACAATGTACAGGAAAATCAGCTACCCATATTGTATTAAAAGTACCACCTGGGACTCAGGTTATAGATGAAGATACAGAAGAGATTTTATTAGACTTAGTAGAAGATAATCAAAAAGTTCTATTTTTAGAGGGTGGAAAAGGTGGAATGGGTAATGTTCACTTTAAAAATTCAAGAAATCAAACTCCAACTTATGCACAACCTGGTTTAGCTGGAGTTGAAAAGAATATAAGACTAGAGCTTAAATTAATAGCAGATGTTGGGTTAGTTGGATATCCAAATGTTGGGAAATCAACACTTATATCAACTATATCAAATGCAAAGCCTCAAGTTGCAAATTATGAGTTTACAACGTTAACACCTAAACTAGGGGTAGTTGAAGTTGGTGAATATAACTCATTTGTAGCTGCTGATATACCGGGTATTATAGAGGGTGCTAGTGATGGAAGAGGTTTAGGATTAGAATTTTTAAGACATATAGAGAGAACAAAAACTTTATTATATATGATTGATATATCAAACTATAGAGATACAATTGAACAATATAAAGTTCTAAAAGAGGAAGTTGTTAAGTTTTCAGAAGAGTTATCTAATAGAAAATTTGCTATAGCTTTAACAAAAATAGATGCAATTAATCCAGATGAATTAAATGATAATATATTAAGATTTATAAAAGAGATAGGGTTAGATAGTTCAAATGAAAATAGTTTCTCTTTTGATAAAGAGAAAAATTATTTTTTACAAGATTTAACATATAGTAAATATGATGAAAGTTTACCATATTTTGTTTTACCTATATCTTCTGCTACACACGATAATATAAATGGTATTAAATATGCTTTATATGATTTAATAAGTATGGACAAATGCAAAAACAACGATTAGTTTTAAAAGTTGGAAGTGCTGTATTAACGCAAGATAGTAAAATAGCTCATAAAAGACTTGATAAGTTAGTGGAGCTAATAGTTGATTTAAAAGAAAAATATGATGTTATTTTAGTTAGTTCGGGTGCTGTTGCAGCTGGATATACTGTTATGAAACTTGATAAAAGTATTATTTCTAATAAACAGATATTAGCTTCTATTGGTCAACCTTTATTAATACAAACATACTCCACAGAGTTTGCAAAATATGAAGAAATTTGTTCTCAAGTATTACTTGAAGCTTCGATTTTCAATGATGATGTAAGACTTCTACATGCAAAACAAGCAATAGATAATCTATTAAAAAATGATATTATACCTATTGTTAATGAGAATGATGTTACAGCTGTAGAGGAACTTGTATTTGGGGATAATGACCAATTAGCTGCTTATATATCATACTATTTTAATTCAAAATTATTAGTAATATTAACAGATATAGATGGGTATTATGATGATAATCCACATATAAACAAAAAAGCAAAACTATTAAAAAAAGTATCTTATATAGAACCAAAAGAGTTAGAAGCTCACTCTAGTGCAAATAATGAATTTGCCACAGGTGGTATAGTTACAAAGCTAAAAGCTGCTAACTTTTTGTTAGAAAATAATAAAAAAATGTTTTTAACAAGTGGTTTTGATTTAAAATATATTAGAAATTTTTTATTAGAAAATAAACACACAAATGGAACACTATTTCAAAAGTAAAAGGATATTGAATAATGAGATTTAAAAGAATTATTTTTATGGGTACACCTGATTATGCTACAACTATATTTAAAGAGATATTAGAAAATAATTATAATATAATAGCTCTTTTTACACAACCTGATAAATCTGTAGGTAGGTCAAAAGAGTTAAAGTTTCCACATATCAAGCAGTTTACTTTAGATAATAACTTTAATATACCTATTTATCAACCTAAATCTTTAAAAGATGTATCAACTATTAAAACTATAAAAGATTTAAATCCAGATATGATAATAGTAGCTGC
>JAYELQ010000290.1:0-5656 GCA_034717655.1 Campylobacterota bacterium | reverse complement strand
AAATCAACTTATTCATCAAACAAAAATAAAGATGGTTGGGATAAGTCTATTTTTAGTGGAAATAGAAGTTATAGTAAAAATACTACAAATACAGTAAAAGATAATCTTACTGGTTTAATATGGCAAAAAACTCCAAATTATAAAAAGTATAATTGGGAAAAAGCAAAAAACTATTGTAGAAGTTTATCACTTGATGGATATAATAATTGGAGATTACCAAATTTTAATGAGCTTTTCTATTTAGCAGATAGAACTAAATATAATCCTGCTATTGATACAAACTATTTTAATGTAAAAACAGATAATTGGTATTGGACAAGTACATCATATAAAAATAGTTCCTCTCGGGCATGGGTTGTCGGTTTCAGTCTTGGTAATAACCGTATTAAGTCAGATGACCGTTATGACCGTTATGTTCGTTGTGTTAGGTAGCGACAGTTACTTTGAATATCTGTGATAGCAGATATATGTAACACCGATTTCAATCGGTAAGAAAGGTTGATAAAATAAGACTGACTGAAGTAGGAGTTACTGTGATGTGGTAGTTCGTAACACCGATTTTAATCGGTAAGAAAAGTTGATAAAACTAGACCGACTGAAGTCGGTGTTACAATTTTAATTTAATGAAAAAATATAATATAAAGGGTTGGTTATGATAAAAAAAATAGTTTTAAGTGTAGGTATTATTACATCTTTAAATGCAAGTGATATAATAAATGATACTGATACAGGATTAATGTGGCAAGATAGCAGTAGTATAGTAGAAAAGAATTGGAGTGATACTAAAAGGTATTGTAAAAATTTATCTCTTGGTGGATATGATGATTGGAGGCTTCCAAATATTGATGAGTTAGTATCTATTACAGATAAAAATAGAGATAAACCTGCTATAAAAGATATATTTAAAAATACTAAAAATGCTTGGTATTGGAGTAGTAGTCAATATAAAAATAAGCCCTCTCAGGCGTGGGTTGTCAGTTCCTATAATGGTCGTGTCTATTGGCTCAATAAGTCAGATGTCTATTCTGTTCGTTGTGTTAGGTAGCGACAGTAATTTTGAATATCTGCGATAGCAGATATATTTGAAACTTCCCATTTTTTGGGGAGTTTTTATTGTTTTTAGTTTTATTCTTGAATATCACTAATAGCATTAATAAGTTCTTGATTTGTAATATTCTCTTTTTCAGTTTTAGAAAATATTGATACGAGAAATATTTTATTATTCAATACTAAATATGTTATAATTCTAAAACCACCACTTTTTCCTGTTGGAATAGAAGAGTTAGCTAGTCTAACTTTATGATAACTATGACCTAATGGAGTTCCTATTTCTGGATTCTTTTTTAATTCAATTAAAAAATCTTTTAAATCATTATCAATATTTTTGAATTTTTTTTTAAGTTTCTTTAATTCTTTTAAAAAGGTTTGAGAATAATCTATTTCAATCATCTAATTTATCCCAAAGTGTATCAATAGGATAAGTGTTACCTTTCTTTATATCTAATATGCCATTTTGTAAATCTTTCAATATTTTCTCTTTTTGATAATTATCTTTTTCATTTACAGAATAATTTTTTATAAATCCATCTTTTAAATTATCAATAATATTTAAAAATGCCTTATAATTATTATCTTCAATCTCTAATGTAATTGTTTTCATTTTATATCCTTTTATTTAAAACTTTCAATAATAACCATAGCTAATCTCAAAGCTTTTGTTCTATGACTTAACTCTTTTTTGATATCTCTATCCAATACACCTAAAGTTTTATTATATCCATTTGGGATAAATAAAGGGTCATATCCAAAACCACCATCTCCTATTTGGTGGTCTGTAACATCTCCATACATCCAACCGTGAGTGGTAAATATTTTATCTTGATACCCTATACAAATAGAAGCAGTATAATATGCTTCTGTTTTTGATATATTCTTCTCTTTTAGTTTTGATATTAGTTTACTATTATTTTCTTTATCTGTAGCATTTTCCCCTGCATATCTAGCACTATATATGTTTGGTTCATTATTTAAAGCAGGAACAGTTATACCACTATCATCAGATATAACTATATACTCTTCATTATATTTAATCTCTTTTAATTTCTCTATTACAGTTTTTGTTTTGATTATAGCATTTGCTTTGAAGCTATCCCCATCTTCAACTATATCCATATCACCTAATATTTTACTATAAGCTATCACCTCATATTGAGGTAATAAACTCTCTAACTCTTTGATTTTTCCTTTATTTGCAGAAGCTAGTATTATTTTCATATTTTTAATCCTTTTTTTATATTTGTTCACAAGTTTTAAGTTCCCATCCGTGGAAAATAAGTACAATTTTTTTAAGTTTTATCCCATTATTTGTATATTTAGTTACAATAGAATCATTTTGATATCTATTTAATTGAGATATTGCATCTGTTTTTAAATTTTCTAAAATCTCATCTGTTATTTTATCTGTAATTTTAATATATTTAAATTCTAAAAGTCCTATATATTTTACATAAGGATTAAATGGTTTTATTAAAATATCTGCAAAACCTTTATTTAGTTCTAATTCACTTTTAATTATATAATATGGAGTTAAAGATAAGTAAGCCATATACATAGATTTTACATTTTGTTCTTTATATATATAATCTCTAATACCTGTATTCTCTTTTATCATTAATGCTAGATATTTAAATATCTCCAAATCACCATCTAATGCAAAGTTTTTTAAATACTCTTCAATTTTATCTGTATTGAGTTTAAATACTTTTTCTAATTCTAAAGTATCTTTTAAAAAATCGATATCAATTCTTTTTACTGTTTCATTAGGAATTATTAAATTTAAATCAAGTTCTCTGCTATGAATTGTAACTAGTCCTAAATAAAACATTAAAGATTTAAAATTATTTGATTTCTCAAGATTTAAAGCTGAAAAATCTTGTACTAAATTAGTCACACTTACACTATCACCAGCTATAAGTGTTTGTAGTACTTTAAAATTACCATTTAGCTTTTTATTTGTATAAATAATATTTCTTAATTTACTATAGTCACTTCTTACATTTATATCTATCATCTCTTTTGGGAGTTTGTTATTTATTTGATACTTATTTATAAAATATAAAATCATATCTGTATTAAATACTTTTTGTTCTGTATCTTCACTAAAATTATAATTATTATACCACTCTTTTAATATATCTATATCTATATCTATTTTATAGTAATTTAGTATTTTATCTACTTCATCTTCATTAAATCCCACCATATCATTTAGTTCTGGATATAAAGATATATTACTTCCTATATTAAAACCACTTGTAACATCAAACATAGTCATAGGTGTAACACCTGTTATAAACATCCTTTTTAATGGTGAATTTTCCATATCTGTAGCTGTTTTTAATATTGTAAAAAATTGTTTAAATGATGCAGTTTCATCACTAATTAAATCTAAATAATCATTTTTTTCTCTTAAAAAAAGTTTATTTGTAAAGTTATCATACTCATCAATAAGTATCATTAATTCTAATCTATTTTCTTGTAGGTATCTAAATAAACTATCTAATAATATAATAGGATTTTTATTACTTTCAACTTTTAGTTTATATTTTTTGATAAAATAATTTAATGTATTTAAAATATTTATTCTAAAACTCTCTTCAACATCATTAACATCAATAGCACTAAAATTAAATCTCATAATCAAATAATTATTAACATATTTTGTTGGGTTTTTACCTATATATGTATCACCATAAAGATTTTTAAATTTATCTTTATAATAATTATCATAATAATAGTGTAGCATAGCTATAAATAATGATTTCCCAAACCTTCTAGGTCGTAAAAAAATAAGAAATCTCTCATTAAGCTCTTCTAGTTTCTCTATAAATTTTGTTTTATCAACAAAATAATAGTTATTCTCTTTTATATCTTTATAATCTGCTTGTCCATAAGGTATTTTTTTTAGCATATTTTATCCTAAATTTATTTTTTCTAAAGTGATTTTAGCATATTATAACTATATAGATATTTAATACAAGGATAATAAAAATGAATTTAAATCTAACAACAAAAAATACAGGGGCTGATATAGAGATTATATTAGTAAAAAATAAGAAAATAAAATCAGATGTAGATATTTTAGAGTCTGTTGGTTTTACAGGAAAAGATGAAGAGTGTGTATTATTACCAGAGCTTAAAAAAATATATGTAGGTTGTGAAGAGCCAAAAGATAAAGAGAGTCTAAAAATAGCAGTAGCTACAGCTATAAAAAAACTAAATAGTACAAATTTTAAATCTGCTATTATTAAATCAAAAAATAATTTATCATCTTATATAGAGGGTTTAGAGTTAGGTAACTATACTTTTACAAAATATAAATCAAAAGATGATAAAAAAGATGAAAAAAATATCTATATTCAAGTAGATAGTATAGATAAAGATATCCAAAAAGAGTTTGAAGAGAGTATATCTATTTGTGATGCAGTAAACTTAACAAAAGATTTTGTAAATACAGCTCCAGATGATTTCTTCCCTGAAACTATGGCAGAAGAAGCTATGAAAATAGCAAAAAAAAATAATTTAGAGTGTAAAATACTTGATGAAAAATATCTTGAAAATAACGGTATGAATGCTATGTTAGCAGTGGGTCGTGCAAGTAGGCATAAATCAAAACTTATACACCTTACATACAAACCAAAAAAGAAAGCAAAACATAAAATAGCTTTAATAGGTAAAGGTCTTACTTATGATAGTGGTGGATTAAGTCTTAAGCCTGCTGACTTTATGGTAAGTATGAAAAGTGATAAAAGTGGTGGTAGTGCAGTGTTAGGGATTATGAGTACTATTAGTGCTTTAGGTTTAGATATAGAGGTTCACGGAATTGTTGGGGCTGTTGAAAATATGATAGGTGGAGATGCTTATAAGCCTGATGATGTACTTGTAGCTAAAAATGGTACAACAATAGAGATAAGAAATACAGATGCAGAGGGTCGATTGGTTCTTGCTGATTGTTTATGTTATGCTCAAGATGAGATAAAAGATTTAGATTATATTTTTGATTATGCTACTCTTACTGGGGCTTGTGTAGTTGGTGTTGGACATTATACAAGTGGAATAATGGGAAATAATACAGAACTAAATCATAAGTTTATAGAACACTCTTTAGATGCAGGTGAGTTAGCTACAACTTTACCATTTAATAGATACCTTAGAAAAGCAATAAAAAGTGAGATAGCAGATATATCAAATATCGCAAATACAAGATATGGTGGGGCTATAACTGCTGGTATGTTTTTGGATAATTTTATAAAAGATAAAAACAAAGATAAATGGGTACATATAGATATTGCAGGTCCTGCTTATGTTGAGAGTGCTTGGGGGTATAATAGTGTTGGTGCTTCTGGAGCTGGTGTTAGAATGAGTGTAGAGTTTTTTAAGAATTTATAATTTTTATTTAAAATAAGTGATAATATGACTGAATTAGAACAAATTAAACAAGAGAATGAAAAATTAAAACAATTATTAATTCAAAATGGGATTATAAAAAAAGATAAAGCAAAAGCATTTAGTGATGTAGATATGAGTTATTTAGATAGCTTAGGAATTATCAAAGAGGTGTTTGGGCAAAAATCAAATTTATCTTTTTGCCCAAACA
>JAYELQ010000289.1:0-5668 GCA_034717655.1 Campylobacterota bacterium | reverse complement strand
TTTATCTGTTCTTTTTAGTTTTCGTTTTAATTTCTTTATCTCCAACATATTTTCTTCAACTGAAGTGTTGTAGTTTTCTATAATATCTTCTTGCTTTATTCTCTCTTGTTCATTCTCTTGCTCTAGTGTAAAATAAAATTTATTTAATATATTATTTACATCTTTTTGATACTTAGATGATATTTTGTCTATATTTTGATTTGGTTTTATCCAATGAGCATCAATATTATTATCACTTGAACTTGTTCTATTTGAACCTTTAGTTTTCTCTAATGGTAAAACTTTTACTTTTACAAGATAAAAGAATTTTTTATCTTTCCTATCTATCTCTGCTAAATATACATTTTGTATTATAACTTTACCTGATATTTGTTGATTTATCATATCTTTGATATTATTATTTTCTATAGTAGTTATAGTTTTTAGATAGATACCGTTTAAACTTTCTATTGCAGTTGGTGTTATTATAGATTCAGACCTTTTTTGAAGTTCCTCTTTTTTGGCAAACATACTTATATTATCTAATCTAACTGTAAAAATACCACTAAATCCAACTCCTTTTAATGAGTTTTGCATAATAGTTTTAGCATCATCTATAGCTTTTCTCTTTTTCTCTATTTGTTTAGATATCTCTTTTATATCTTTATTATTTGATATTGTTTGGTAGTAGTTATAGCTTATATTTATATTTGAGTTTAAATTATTTATATTTGAAGATATATTTTGATTACAATTATCTATTTTTAATTTTATACTATTTATTTGTTTTTGATTATAACCTTTATCAATCTTATTTTCAATATAACTAATATCATTTATCTTTGAAGCTGGTATCTCTATACCTTTTATAATATCACATCCATAAGCAAAGCTAAATATGGATAAAAAAACAATTTTTCTCATTAAAAACCTTTATACTTTTATTTGATTATATAAAAATTAAGATTAAAAAGAATATAATAAACTAAAAAAAGGTTATTTTTATGAGATATATTATTTTAACTATTATTTTATTAACAAGTTTATTTTCAAATCCTTTATGGTTAAAACAATCTTCAAATCAACAATATATTGGAGGTGTCGGAATTGTAAATGATATATCACAAAAAAGGATAGCTTTAATGCAAGCAAGAGCTGAACTATTAGAAAATATAAAAGTTCATATCTCTTCAACTTTAAATATAAATAGAACTTTATATTCTAATGGTGATTATAAAAGTGATATATCCCGTTCTCTAACTCAAAAAGCAGAAGGGTATCTAAAAAACAGCTTTAAAAAAGATAGTTTTATAGATAAAGATGGAAGATATTATGTTTGGGTAGTTATAGAAAAATAACCTAAACAATCTTCTTAATAATAAAATGAAGATGTTCAATATCAATAGGTTTTTCAATCCAAGCCTTAGCGCCTATTTGTTTACGAATAGTATCTAAAACTTTATGACTTTTGGATACTATAAGTACAACTGGTAGATATTGATACTTTTGAGTTGTATGAATGCGATTAATCATTTTTAATCCATCATAATAAAAATTCTCAATATCTATAAAAAGTAAACTAACACTATTATCATAACAAATCTTTTCAGCTTTTTCTATATCATCTACTAATAATATCTTATATCCTGATAACTCTTTTAATTTAGTATCTATACCTGTATTATTATTATTTAAAACTAATATGGTTTTAGGCATAAATGCTTCTATTTTATTTTTAAAATATACTTTTAAATTATCAACAATAGTAGAATCAGTGATACCTTCAAAAATATTATTTAAAATTAATGCTAAAAAATCTTTTACTTCCATAAATAAAGATAAAATACTCTCATTAAATTCTAAATTACCATCTCTTATCTCTGTTAATAAATCTTCTACTTTATGAGAAACTTCAACCATATCTACTAAATATAGTAAATCAGCTGAACCTTTTATAGTGTGGATAGTTCTAAATAGTTCATCTATTTTATCTTTATCATCTCTAACCTCTTTTAAATCTATTAAGATATTATGCATAATATTTATCTTATTTTTCATCTCATCAAAAAATATATTCTCATCCATAAAAGTACCCTTTTTATATTTATATTTATATTTTAAAAACCAAAGTGATAAAACTCTTTTGGTTCTTTTGCTTGAAACTCATAACCTAATATTCTTGTAACTTTACTATGAAGCATCACTCTTTGTACTTGATTTGAAGCTTTACCATATTGTAAATCTCCTATAATAGGGATACCTACATGTTGAAGATGTACTCTTATTTGATGTGTTCTTCCATTTTCTATAACAATTTTTATTTTACTCTTTTTACCCTCTACCATATAAGGTGTAATATGTGTAATTGCTGGTTTACCAAACTTCTCATCTATTCTACTTCTAGCAACTTTACCTTTTATTGTAGAGATAGGAAAATCAACTGTTAACTCTTCAACTATCTTACCATCAACAATAGCTACATACTCTTTATATACTTTATTATTTTTAAACTCTTTTATAGCTTTTTGTCTAAAATCTTCATTTTTAGCCATCAACATAACACCACTTGTTTCTTTATCTAGTCTATTTAATAAAACAGCTTGTGGGAACATTTTCTCAACTTCAGATGCATTTAGAAAAGCTGGTTTATCTATAGCTAGTATATCATCATCTTCAAATAAAACCTTAGGACTTATAATCTCTTTAATTTTAAATAGAGTATCTTCTCTTATCTCACCTCTTGCTATTGTAATTTTTTTACCATTTACAGTAACAACACCTTTATCTATTAAGTTTTTAGCTTTTCCATTTGAGATACCCTCTTGAATTGCTAATAATTTATAAGCTTTTTCCATATTCTTTTTCCCTTTTTATAGTTTACTATTTTCTAAACTATATAATCTTTTATATTCGCTTGAGGTTTTTAATAAATCCTCTTCACTACCGAATGATACTATATTTCCTGCTTTAAAAACAGCTATTTTATTAGCATATTTTATTGTACTTAATCTATGTGCGATTACAAATGTAATTCTATCTCCTGATAACTCTTCTAAAAGCTCTGTAATAACAGATTCACTTTTATTATCTAATGCACTTGTAGCCTCATCTAAAATCAATATTTTAGGCTCTTTATATAATGCTCTAGCAATAGATATCCTTTGTCTTTGTCCACCACTTATATTTGTACCTGATTCATCTAATATTGTATCAATGCCATTTTCTAACTCATTTACAAACTCAAAAGCCTGCGCTAGTTTTAATGCTTTTATAACTCTGTTTTCATTATAAGTTTCACCATAAGCTATATTTTTTCCTATTGTATCATTAAAAATATAAACCCTTTGAGTTACTATTGATATACTATCTCTTAAACTTTTTAATGTTATATCTTTAATATTTTTATTATCAATAGTAATATCACCATTTGTTGTATCATAAAATCTTATTAAAGTATTTATAAGAGATGTTTTACCACCTCCACTATCTCCAACTAAAGCTATAGTTTCACCTTTATTAATTTTAAATGATATATCATTTAAAGCTACAATATCTCCAAACTTTAATGATACATTATTAAAAGTTATTTTATTGCAACTTTTTGGAAACTCCTCATCTCCTGATAATATTTCTGATTTAAGAGCTAAAATATTATTTAATCTCTCATTTGCAGCTATTGCATCTTGAAGTTTGTTATATAAGCTAGATAAAGATTTCAAAGGGGTATAAACCATAAATAAAGCAGTCATAAATGAAAAAAATGTCCCCACTGTCATCTGCCCATTAATTACTTGAGAACCACCAACAATAATAACAACAGCCACTGCAATAGAACCCACTATCTCCATAAATGGAGATACAAGTTCATTTACTTTTACTGCTTTTATATTTATATTAAAAAACTCTTGATTATGTGATTTAAACTTTTCTAATTCTAAATTTTGGGCATTATTAGCTTTTATTATCTCTATATTACTAAAAGTTTCACTTAATTGAGTTGTAATATCACTATTTTTTTCTTGAGAACGAAATGATAACTTTTTCATCCTTTTTGCCATAAGAGATAATGGATACAAAGTAGCAGGTAAAACAACTAAGCCATAAAAAGCCAACTCTGCATTTTGATAAACAACAACCCCTATTAATGATATAATAATTAATACCTCTTGTATCATACTAGCAACTTGATTTGATATTGCTGATTGAATTCTATTTATATCATTTGTAATTCTACTTATTAATTCTCCACTATGATTAGAATTAAAATAAGCTAAATCTAAAGATAATATATGTTTTAGTAGTTTATCTCTCACCCTTTTTATAATATCTTGACCAATATAAGATATATAATAAACTTGCAAAAACTTACCTATCCCTTTAGCTGTATATAATGATATAACAATAAGAGGTATTATGGCAAGCATAGCTTCATCTTTATTTATAAAAATCTCATCTAAAAGTGGTTTTATAATATAAGCTGTTCCACTAGTCCCTAAAGCTACAAGCAATATACCTATAAAAGATAGTAAAAACTTTAATTTATAATCTTTATAATATGGTATATATTGTTTAAAAAATTGTATCAAATCTATATTATCCTTTTGCAAATATCATTTATTGTATCTAAAACTATCACATTATAACTTTAAAATCTTACTCTAAAACCAAAGAAAGGATTATCATCAAACTCTATCTCTTTATTACTATTTTCTGTTTCTGCAATTATTTTTCTAAACCCTGCATATATATATCCATCTCTTAATATTCTATAATTTATACTAAACTCACCACTTTTATAATTTGTTGCATCCATAAATGTTAATACTTGTGGAGAGTAATACCCCTCTAAAGCAAAAAAGAACATCTCATTTGGTTCATATTGGATATGTAAACCCAAAGGCATCGCCATAAGGTCTGTATCCTCTATACTTGAATATATAGCTTTCATACCCATACCAAAAGATAAACCCCAAGAGTTCATACGAGAATTTGTAATTTTAAATCCAACTGTAGATAATCTATTTGATATATCTTCATCTTCTGTTTGAGTTTTCATATAAGATGCTGTAAAATAATAGTTTGTATAGTTATTTAAATTATATAAATTATTTAAATATACATCTCCTGCAATCTCTAAAGTTTTATTATTTATATTTAGTTTAAATTCATTTTGCCCTAACAGTAAAGTAGTAGCAAATAAACTGCTATATAGAATCTTTTTCATATCTTCCCTTTTTTTATGATTTTATAATACTTTTTATATCTTTTATAGATTTTATTATATATTTTGCTTTTGATTTTTTAATATCAAATTTATTACCAGATAAAACCTGTACAGTATTTGGTATATCTACATTTATAGCAAGTTCTATATCTGATGTTTTATCACCTATTAACCAAGAGCTTTTAAAATTTATATCTATAACATTTTTTGTTTGCTCTATCATACCTATATTTGGTTTTCTACACTTACAATTATCCTCTGGTGTATGTGGACAACAAAAAACAGATAATATATCTATACTATTATCTTTAAATTTATTTACCATCCATTTTGTTAATTTTTCATACTCTAAATTACTATAATAACCTCTACCTATACCTGATTGATTTGTAATTATTACTAATTTATAACCTAAATTTTGAAGATATCTCAAAGAGTTAAAAACACCATCAATAAACTCAAAAT
>JAYELQ010000288.1:0-5689 GCA_034717655.1 Campylobacterota bacterium | reverse complement strand
ACCTAATATGATTATGTTATTTATTTCACATAAAACAAAAAAAGATAAACTATTTGATATCATAAAATTACCTTATAAAAAAGTTCATAGTTATTTTATAAATGAGTTTGATGAGATAATATTTTTAGGTAAATCCCACAAAAAATAAAATAAACCTTAAAGTAAGAAAATTAAGTATAATTTTGAATAAGGAGTATTATTATGATAAGAACAAAAGAATTACTAGAAGATTTAAAGAAAATACCAGACTATAGAGTAGATATAGGAAAAATAGAGTATCCATTACACGAAGTACTATTTATGACACTATTTGCACTACTAAAAGGAAATACGACATTTAAGGCATAGCTTTCTACACAAGTCAAAATTCAAAACCGCTAACAGAATTTAATGTAGATTGCATATCTAAAAGTTTTTCTTTCTCATAATGCTTTAAGGTGTCCATCATTTGTAAAAAAATCCAAAGACCTGCTAAAATAGAAGGTAAAGTTGATTTCTTCTTATATTCTAGTCCTCTTCCGCTAAGTCTAACCAAAAACTCTTTAAATTGAATAGTTTCTTTCTGACAATTATTATTAATCTTCCAAACAAGAATAGAGCAAAAAGAGGTAACTAACAATTTTTTAAAAATACTTAAAGGGTTTTGTTCTTGCCAACTTTCCATAAAGAATCCTGAACTTTTTAAAAGTTTAAAAAAACTTTCAATCTTCCAACGATAGTAGTACCACTGGGCTATTGTAGTGCTTGGAAGATCTAATATATTAGTTATTAAAATCCAAGTTTCAACAATATTATTATTTGAATCAATAAGTTTTGATACCACAAGTTTTACTTTAATAGCATTACCTTTTGTTCTAGTTGAACTATCTTTGCCATTTTTATTTGTTTTCTTTTTTGTTGTATCCCTTCTCATCTCAACATCTATATCATTTACATAAATATCAACATTTTTACCATAATACTTTATTGTTTTAAACTTCTTACCTTTATCTAAACTTTTAGCTAATTCTCCTTGTTTCCAATTCTCTTTATCCTTAGGATTATAGATATTAACTCCTGTTTTAGCTCTAATAAGGAATTTTTCATTTTGTTTATCTAAATGCCGATATAATCCAGCAACATCACCTTCTCTATCAATAATATGCACTCTTTTATGTTAGGTTTGTATGTTCTTTTTTATCCATTCAGCTCTTTTTTCAAACTCTTCAAAATGGTCTAATGATATATCTAAATCGTGATTATATGTTGATAATATATTTTCCGATGTTTTTAAGTTTTGTGCCACAGGAAATAGGGCTTCTCCTATTTTATCACTGACGGCTATTGTAGTTTGTAACTCGTACCCTTTTTGCTTTTTTCCATTACCATTTGATTTTTCTATTAAGTCTTTTTTCGTTTTATGATTAAGGTAACTAATATGAGACCAATCTGTCATCATCAATACATATTTATTACAATTTTTTTCTATTTCAGCCTTTCCTATTTCTAAAATTGGCTGATTTAAATCTTCTATCTTTATAATTATATCTAACTATCAAGATATATTAACTTTTTTATTGTTTATTTTTAGAGTAAAACAAATTTGTAAACACAAAAATAGCAAAATTGTTTAGAAAAATAAAATACAATAGAAATATTATATAATAGGATAAAAATACTCCTAATAGTCTATAAACCCTTTATATAAAGCTCTTGTAAAGAATTTGGAAAATTTATTTTATTAAAGTTTATTTGTGGAACACTATGTGCAATATATATTTTCGATAACAAAATAAAATTAAAAGGAGTCAATATGTCAGCATTAAGACAAATTGCATTTTACGGAAAAGGTGGAATTGGTAAATCAACTACTTCTCAAAATACATTGGCAGCTATGTGTCACTACTATGGTCAAAAAATATTAATCGTTGGGTGTGACCCAAAAGCAGATTCAACAAGACTTATTTTACATGAGAAAGCTCAAAGTACAATTATGCAACTAGCTTCTGAAGCTGGAACAGTTGAGGATTTAGAATTAGAAGATGTATGTAAGCCAGGTGCTGCTGAATTTCATCCTGAAGATGAAGAGATTACAGAAGGTTACATAATGTGTACAGAGTCTGGTGGTCCAGAGCCAGGTGTTGGTTGTGCAGGTAGAGGTGTTATTACAGCTATTAACTTTCTTGAAGAAGAGGGAGCTTATGATGATGAGTTAAACTTCGTTTCTTATGATGTTCTTGGAGATGTTGTTTGTGGTGGATTTGCTATGCCAATTAGAGAAGGTAAAGCTCAAGAGATTTATATTGTTATGTCTGGTGAGATGATGGCTATGTATGCTGCTAATAATATCTCTAAAGGTATTTTAAAATATGCTAATACAGGTGGAGTTAGACTTGCTGGTTTAGTTTGTAATGCTAGAATGACAGATAAAGAGTATGATTTAGCTAAACATTTAGCTAAACAAATTGGTACTCAAATGATTCACTTCGTACCAAGAAGTAATCACGTTCAAAGAGCTGAGTTAAGAAGAATGACAGTTGTTGAGTATTCACCAAATCATGACCAAGCTATGGAATATAAAGAGTTAGCTAGAAAAATCATTGCAAATGACTTAAAAGTTATTCCAGAGCCTTTAGAGATGGATGACCTTGAAGCATTATTAATGGAATTTGGTTTAGAAGAAGATGCTGATGAAGCAATCGTAGGACAAAAAGAAGCTTAATAGCTTTTTCTTTAAAGTATAAAATTAAATAAAATAAAATAAAAATAGGAGAATATTATGTTTGTATGTGGTTATCATTTCCCAGCAAGTGAAGGAAACGATGTTTCTTTTGATAAGGTTATAGCAAAAGTTGAAGAAGGTACAGATGCAGCAGGTAAAACTGTTACATTAAAAAGTGAAACTAGAGAAGGTGTAGTTTTAGAAGAGTTATCAGTTCCTGAAGGAACATTTGCTCATACAGCTTTTGTTGATTACTTTAATAGTGCAGAAGTAACTGCAAATGCAGATGATGCAAAAATGATTTATTATACAAATAAATACCAAATTTCAGAAATCTCTAAATCAGTTGATGGAGATGCTACAAAAGAGTTATGTCATAAACTAGATGATATGAATCTTTATAGAGTTAAAGTAGCGTAATTAATTTTTTTAAAATTAAATTAATCTAAAAAGATCAAATGATCTTTTTAGAACCTTAAGAAAAAAATAAAAAGGAAAGTTTATGGCTAATGAAGAATTAGAAGCTTTACAACAAGAAGCTATCAAAGAGGTTTTAGAAGTTTATCCTGCGAAAGCTGCAAAGAATAGAGCAAAACATTTAGGTGTTGATACACCAGAAGGTGTTAAAGGTGCTTGTGATAAAACAAGAAGTAACAAACAAACAGTTCCAGGTGTAATGTCACAAAGAGGTTGTGCATATACAGGGTCTAAAGGTGTTGTTTGGGGACCAATAAAAGATATGATTCATATCTCTCACGGACCAGTTGGTTGTGGACAATATTCAAGAGCAGGTAGAAGAAACTACTATATAGGTACAACAGGTGTTGATACATTTGTAACAATGAACTTCACTACAGATTTTTCTGAAAAAGATATTGTATTTGGTGGAGATACTAAACTTAAAAAAGCTCTTACTGAAATTGATGAGTTATTCCCATTAAACAATGGTATATCTATTCAATCTGAGTGTCCAATTGGATTAATTGGAGATGATATTCAAGCAGTAGCTAAAGTACATAAAAAAGAGTCAGATAAACCAACTATAGCAGTTTCTTGTGAAGGTTTTAGAGGGGTTTCACAATCACTTGGTCATCACCTTGCTAATGATGCAATTAGAGATGAGATTATGCCAGATTCTGCTTCAAGAGCTGGATTTGAAGCAACTGAATATGATGTATCACTAATTGGTGATTATAATATTGGTGGAGATGCTTGGGCATCTAGAATATTACTTGAAGAGATGGGACTTAGAGTTATTGCTCAATGGTCTGGAGATGCTACATATAAAGAGATGGCACTTGCTCCAAAATCAAAATTAAATCTTCTTCATTGTTATAGAAGTATGAATTATATCTCAAGACATATGGAACAAGAATTTGGTATCCCTTGGATGGAGTATAACTTCTTTGGACCTTCTAAAACAACAGAATCTTTAAGAAAAATTGCTGAGTTCTTTGGACCAGAAGTTCAAGAAAAAGCAGAAGCTGTAATAGCTAAATATACAAAAATGACTGATGAAGTTATAGCTAAATATAGACCAAAACTAGAGGGTAAAAAAGTTATGCTTTATGTTGGTGGATTAAGACCAAGACATGTTATTGGAGCTTATGAAGATTTAGGTATGGAGATTATCGGTACTGGATATGAGTTCGGTCACGGTGATGATTATAAAAGAACAAAAGAAGATTTAGAAAGAAGTACATTAATCTATGATGATGTAAATGAGTATGAGTTAGAAAAATTTGTTCAAAAATTAAAGCCAGATTTAGTAGCATCAGGTGTAAAAGAGAAATATGTATTCCAAAAAATGGGATTACCTTTTAGACAAATGCACTCTTGGGATTATTCTGGACCATACCACGGTTATGATGCCTTTGCCATATTTGCAAAAGATATGGATTTAGCTATGAACTCACCTGTGTGGAATCATACAAAAGCACCATGGGAAACAAAAACAGAAGAGGTAGGAGCTTAAAATGCAAAATGTAGAAAAAATTGTAAATGGACAGAAACTATTCCAACAAGAGGAATACCAAGTTTCACTAGAAGCTAAAAAAGAGTTTGAAAGTTCGGTTGGTTCTGTTAATCCTGCTAAAGTAGCAGAAGTTCAAGAGTGGACTGAGTCTTGGGATTATAGAGAAAAAAATATGGCAAGAGAAGCTATTACAGTTAATCCTGCTAAAGCTTGTCAACCATTGGGTGCTATTATGGCAGGTCTTGGTTTTGAAGGTACTATGCCTTATGTACACGGTTCTCACGGATGTGTTGCATACTTTAGAAGTTACTTTACAAGACACTTTAAAGAACCAACTCCTTGTGTATCTGATAGTATGAGTGAATCAGCAGCTGTATTTGGTGGATTATCAAATATGAAAGATGGTTTAAGAAACTGTAACTCTATGTATAAGCCATCAATGATTGCTGTATCTACTACTTGTATGGCAGAAGTTATCGGTGATGATTTAAATGCATTTGTTGTTGGTGCTAGAGAAGATGCTGAGGGTGAACTTGATGAATTACCTATAACTTATGCTCATACTCCATCATTTGTTGGTTCTCATATTACAGGTTATGATAATATGATGAAAGCTATCTTAGAGCAACTTACTATTGGTAAAGAAGCTAGAGTTGTAGATGAAGAGAGAATTAACATTATCCCTGGATTTGAACCATACCTTGGGTCAATCAAAGAGGTAAAAGAGATAGGTGCAGCATTTAGCGATAAAATCGTTATGATTGGTGACCACGAAGAGCAATGGAATACAGGTGCTGGTGGATATAGTTTATATGCAGGTGGAACATCTATTGAAGATGCAAAAACTGCAATTAATGCTAAAACTACTATATCATTACAAAAATATTCGTAACCATTCAGCACCCACTCAAACAAGGTACATAATATTTTCCATCTAATACATTTCTTAGTTCATTAAAAACTGATCTATTATTCTTTTTAACTGTAGAGATATATCCCCTAATTCTATTGAA
>JAYELQ010000287.1:1727-23258 GCA_034717655.1 Campylobacterota bacterium | reverse complement strand
ATATAAATAAGGAAAATAAAATGGCAATCTCTAAAGAAGATGTATTAGAATATATTTCAGGATTAAGCGTATTAGAGCTTTCTGAATTAGTTAAAGAATTTGAAGAAAAATTTGGTGTTTCTGCACAACCTGTTGCTGTAGCTGGAGCTGCTGGTGGAGCTGCTGAAGCTGCTGAAGAGCAAACAGAATTTAATGTAGTATTAAAAGATGCTGGAGCTAAGAAAATTAATGTAATTAAAGCAGTAAGAGCTCTTACTGGTTTAGGACTAAAAGAAGCAAAAGCTATGGCTGAAGAAGCTGGTGCAGTTGTTAAAGAGGGTGTTGATAAAGAAACAGCTGAAGCAGCAAAAGCTGATTTAGAAGCTGCTGGTGCAACTGTAGAAGTTAAATAATTTATATTTTAACACTTTTATAGACTAGTTTAATGCTCTGTATTTTTACAGAGCATTACTCATTTCTGGTGAATTAACATTTTAACCTATGTATGTGATTTGATTATATATAGGTTAGAATGTTATATTTATATTTAAAAATTTAATATAATAATATTAATTACACACAAAAAGAGAGGCTCAATATGTTAAATTCATTAAAATCTGGTAATAGATTAAGAGTTGATTTTTCAAAAAATCCACAAAAAATCAAAATACCAAATTTACTTCAATTACAACAGTCTAGTTATGAAAACTTTTTAATGGTAGGTAAAGAAGATAGAAGTCAAGCTGGAATAGAAAAAGTTTTTAAGTCTTCATTTCCTATACACGATTCTCAAAATAGATTTACACTTGATTATATAAGTACAGAAGTTGGTAAGCCTAAATATACGGTATCTGAATCGATGATAAGAGGATTAACATATTCAATCCCTTTAAGAACTAATATAAGATTAACTTTATGGGATATCGATGAAAAAACAGGTGAAAAAGTAGGTGTAAAAGATATTAAAGAGCAATCTTTATATATAAGAGAGATACCTTTAATGACAGATAGAATTTCATTTGTTGTAAATGGTGTTGAGAGAGTTGTTGTAAATCAACTTCATAGGTCTCCAGGTGTTATTTTCAAAGAAGATGAAGCAACAACTGTAATGAATAAACTTATTTATATAGGTCAAATTATTCCAGATAGAGGTTCTTGGTTATATTTTGAATATGATGCAAAAGATGTATTATATGTTAGAATTAATAAAAGAAGAAAAGTACCTGTTACTATTATGTTAAGAGCTTTAGATTACTCTAAAGAGGAGATTATTAAATTATTTTATCCAATTGTTAATATTAAAATAAAAAATAAAAAATTTTTAACAAAATTTAATCCTTCTGATTTTACAGGTAAAGTTGAATTTGATTTAATTGATGATAAAGGTAATTTAATTATTGCTGCTGGAAAAAGATTAACTGAACGAAAAGCAAAAGCATTAGCTGAAAATGGTCTTGAAATGGTAGAATATCCATTAGAGCTATTAATGGAAAGACATCTATCTTCTGATATATTTGATTCTCAATCAGGTGAAGTTTTATTTGATACTCTTACTCAACTTGATGATTTAAAATTAAAAAAATTATTAGATTTAGGGTTTGATTCTTTTGATATTATTAATGATTTAGCAGAAGGGATAGATGATTCTATTATTAGGTCATTTAAAGTTGATGCAGAATCTATTAAATTATTAAAGCAAACAGAACAAATTGAAGATGAAAATGATTTATGTGCAATAAGAATTTATAAAGTTATGAGACCAGGTGAGCCTGTTACAAAAGAAGCTGCTAGAGATTTTATTAAAAAATTATTTTTTGATCCAGAAAGATACGACTTAACTAAAGTTGGTAGAATGAAAATGAATCATAAACTAGGATTAAATGTACCAGAATATGTAACAGTTTTAACACATGAAGATATAATTAAAACTATAAAATATCTTATAAAAGTAAAAGCAGGTCAAGGTCATGTTGATGATAGAGACCACTTAGGAAATAGAAGAATTAGATCTATTGGAGAGTTATTAGCAAATGAGTTACACTCAGGTTTAATAAAAATGCAAAAAGCTATTAGAGATAAAATGACAACATTAAGTGGTTCTTTAGAAGAGTTAATGCCACACGATTTAATTAATTCTAAGATGATAACTTCTACTATTACAGAGTTTTTTACTTCTGGTCAACTTTCTCAATTTATGGATCAAACAAATCCATTATCTGAAGTTACTCATAAAAGAAGACTTTCAGCTCTTGGTGAAGGTGGTTTAGTTAAAGAGAGAGCTGGGTTTGAAGTAAGAGATGTTCATCCAACTCATTATGGTAGAATTTGTCCTGTTGAAACTCCAGAGGGTCAAAATATTGGTCTTATTAATACTCTTTCAACTTATTCAAAAGTGAATGATTTAGGTTTTATTGAAACTCCATACAAAAAAGTTATTGATGGTGTTGTTACTGAAAGTATAGATTATTATACAGCTACTCAAGAAGAGGGTAAAGTTATAGCACCAGGTTCTACAAAATTAACTTTAGATGGCAAAATAGTTGATGACTTAATTGAGGGTAGAATTGATGGTGAGATTATGCTTGTTGAATCTTCAAAAGTTGAATTAATAGATATCTCTTCTCAAATGGTTATGGGTGTTGCTGCTTCTTTAATTCCATTTTTAGAACACGATGATGCTAATAGAGCACTTATGGGTTCTAATATGATGAGACAAGCTGTTCCATTACTTCGTTCAAATGCACCATTTGTGGGGACAGGATTAGAGCAAATTGTAGCTAGAGATTCTTGGACTGGTATAAAAGCAAAAAGACCAGGTACTATAGAAAAAGCAGATTCAAAGAATATTTTTATCAAAGGTGAAGATGAAAATGGTTCTTTTATAGACCACTATATTTTAAGTAAAAATGCTAGAACAAATGATAATAGTACTTTTGGACAAAGAACAAGTGTTAAAATGGGTGAAAAAATAGAAGAGGGTCAAGTTATTGCAGATGGTCCATCTATGGATAAAGGTGAGTTATCTTTGGGTGTTAATGCTACTGTTGCATTTATGCCATGGAATGGATATAACTACGAAGATGCTATTATTTTATCTCAAAAATTAATAAAAGATGATGCTTTTACTTCTGTACATATTTATGAAAAAGAGGTTGAAGCAAGAGAATTAAAACATGGTAATGAAGAGATAACTAGAGATTTACCAGGTATAAAATCTGAATCTATTGAGCATCTTGATGAGTGTGGTATTGTTAAAATAGGTACATATTTAAAACCGGGTATGATTATGGTTGGAAAAGTTACACCAAAAGGTGAGATTAAACCAACTCCAGAAGAGAGATTATTAAGAGCTATTTTTGGTGAAAAAGCTGGTCATGTTGTAAATAAATCTATGTACACAGGGGCATCTATGGAGGGTGTTGTTGTTGATGTTAGAGTATTTACAAAAAAAGGTTATGAGAAAGATTCAAGAGCTATATCTACAATAGAAGCTGAAAAAACATCTTTAGAGATAGAGCATCATGATAAATTAATGATGTTAGATAGAGAAGAAAATCTTAAAATCAACGATTTAATATCTCAAAGTGAATTAGAAAATGATGTAGAGATAAATGCTGAAGTATTTAAAAAAGGTTCTAAGTTAACTATTAATGATATCCAAAATGTTAATAGATTTGCTATGAAAAAGATTATTGCATCATTTACAAAAGGTGTAGCAGTTTCTTATAATAAAGTAAAAGAGCATTTTATAAAAGAGAAAGCTATTTTAAGAGAAAATCATGAAGAGAAATTATCAATATTAGAACACGATGATATTTTACCAAATGGTGTAATTAAACAAGTTAAAGTTTATATAGCAACTAAAAGAAAAATAAAAGTTGGTGATAAAATGGCTGGACGACATGGAAACAAAGGTATTGTTTCAAATATAGTACCTGTTGTTGATATGCCATATATGGAAGATGGAACTACTGTTGATGTTATTTTAAATCCATTAGGTGTTCCTTCTCGTATGAATATTGGACAAATTCTTGAAGTTCATTTAGGTTATGCTGGTAAAAAATTAGGAGCTCAAATACAACAGATGTTTGACGATAAAAAAGAAACATTTATATCTGATTTAAGAGAAAAAATGGGACAAATTGCTGATGTTGCAAAACTAATGAATGGTAAAGAGTTTTTAGAAAATTTATCAGATGAAGAGTTATTAGTATATGCTAGAGATTGGTCTAAAGGTGTTAGATTTGCAACTAGAGTATTTGATGGTGCAAAAGTTGATGAGTTTGAAAAATTATTTAAATTAGCAAAGATGGATATTGATGGTAAAACAGTTTTATATGATGGTAAAACTGGTGAGCAGATGTCAGAAAGAGTTAATGTGGGTGTTATGTATATGTTAAAATTACATCACCTTGTTGATGAAAAAGTTCATGCAAGAAGTACAGGACCTTACTCTTTAGTAACTCAACAACCAGTTGGTGGTAAAGCACTATTTGGTGGTCAAAGATTTGGAGAGATGGAAGTTTGGGCATTAGAAGCTTATGGTGCAACATCTGTTTTAAAAGAGATGCTAACAACTAAATCTGATGATGTAGATGGAAGAACTAGAGCATATAAATCTATAGCAAATGGGGAGAATGTACCAAGGTCTGGTGTTCCAGAAACATTCTTTGTTTTAACAAAAGAACTTCAAGCCCTTGGACTTGATGTTGAGATTTTTGAAGAGAGAGATGAAGATGAATAATCAAAAGATATTAAAACCAATAGAGATTCATGAGTTAGAAAAACCAATGGATTTTTCAGCATTTCAGCTGAAAATAGCAAGTCCTGAAAAAATTCTTTCTTGGTCTTCTGGTGAAGTAAAAAAACCTGAAACAATAAACTATAGAACATTAAAACCTGAAAGAGATGGTTTATTTTGTGCTAAAATCTTTGGACCTATAAAAGACTACGAATGTATTTGTGGTAAATATAAAAAGATGAGATACAAAGGTATTGTATGTGAAAAGTGTGGAGTTGAGATAACATCTTCTAAAGTAAGACGTCATAGAATGGGACATATTGACCTTGTAGCTCCTGTGGCTCATATATGGATGGTTAGTTCACTTCCTTCAAGAATTGGAACTTTATTAGGTGTAAAGTTAAAAGACCTTGAGAGAGTTTTATACTATGAAGCTTATATTGTAAGTGAAACAGGTAAAGCCTATTATGATAGTGAATCTACAAAAGTAGTTCAAAAATTTGATATTTTAAATGAAGAGCAATATAGAAGTATTGAAGAGAACTATGAGCATACAGGCTTTAAAGCAGATATGGGTGGTACAATTATCCAAAATCTATTAAAAGGTTTAGACCTTGTAGCCTTATTACACTCTTTAAAAGGTGAAATTGAGGGAACAAAGTCTGAAGCTAAGAAAAAAACAATTATTAAAAGACTTAAAGTTGTTGAAAATTTTATAAATAGTGGGAATAGACCTGAGTGGATGATGTTGAAAGTTTTACCTGTATTACCACCAGACTTAAGACCCCTTGTTGCTTTAGATGGTGGAAAATTTGCTGTTTCTGATGTAAATGATTTATATAGAAGAGTAATCAATAGAAATAATAGACTTAAAAGATTAACAGAGCTTGATGCACCTCAAATTATTATTAGAAATGAGATGAGAATGCTTCAAGAAGCAGTTGATGCACTATTTGATAATGCTAAAACAGCAAATGCAGTTAAAGGTGCAAATAAAAGACCTCTTAAATCTTTATCTGAAATTATTAAAGGGAAACAGGGTAGATTTAGACAAAATTTACTTGGAAAAAGAGTTGACTTCTCAGGTAGGTCTGTTATTGTAGTTGGACCATCTTTAAATATGGACCAGTGTGGTATCCCAAAGAAAATGGCTTTAGAGTTATTTAAACCACATTTAATGGCAAAACTAGAAGAGAAAGGTTATGCAACAACTTTAAAATCAGCAAAAAGATTAATAGAGTTAGAAACAAATGAAGTTTGGGAATGTTTAGCAGAGATTGTTGAAGATTATCCTATTATGTTAAATAGAGCTCCAACTCTACATAAGCTTTCTATTCAAGCATTTCACCCAATTTTAATTGATGGAAAAGCTATACAACTTCACCCTTTAGTTTGTTCTGCTTTTAATGCCGATTTTGATGGTGACCAGATGGCTGTACATGTTCCTTTATCTCAAGAAGCTATAGCAGAAGCTAAGATTCTTATGATGAGTTCTATGAATATTTTATTACCAGCTTCAGGTAGAGCTATTGCTGTACCTTCTCAAGATATGATTCTTGGTATTTATTATCTATCATTAGAAAAAAATGGTGTAATAGGGGAGCATAAATTATTCTCAAATTTAAATGAGATTAAAATGGCTTTAGAGCTTAATAAAGTTAATATTCACGCTAGAATTAAAACTATACTTGATGGTGAGTTGATAACTACAACTGTTGGTAGAATGTTAATTCACGAGATTATGCCAGATTTTGTTCCTTCAAAATTATGGAATATAATACTTAAAAAGAAAAATATAGGTACTTTAGTAGATTATATTTATAAGCATGGTGGTTATGAAATCACTCCTAAATTTTTAGATGATTTAAAAAATCTTGGATTTAAATATGCTACAGTTGCTGGTATATCTATCTCTATTGATGATATTAAAATACCTGAAAGTAAAACAAATTTAGTTACTACTGCAAAACAAGAAGTTATTGATGTTCAAAAGCAATTTGGACAAGGTTTATTAACAGAACAAGAAAGATACAATAAAATTATTGATATTTGGACTCTTCTAAATAATAAGCTAGGGACTGAGATGATGGATATTGTTGAAAAAGATAAAGATGGTTTTAACTCTATTTATATGATGGCAGATTCAGGGGCTAGAGGTTCTTCAGCACAAATTAGACAGCTAGCAGGTATGAGAGGTCTTATGGCTAAACCTGATGGTTCTATTATTGAAACACCAATTTTATCTAACTTTAGAGAGGGATTAAATGTACTTGAATACTTTATCTCTACTCATGGTGCTAGAAAAGGACTTGCAGATACAGCTTTAAAAACAGCAAATGCTGGTTACCTTACAAGAAAACTAGTAGATGTTTCTCAAAATGTAAGAATTGACTTAGAAGATTGTGGAACTCACGAAGGTATTGAGATATCTGATATTGTAAATGGTAATGAACTTGTAGAATCTCTTGAAGAGAGAATTACAGGTAGAGTAATAGCAGCTAATATTCTTGACCCTATCTCAAATGAGATTTTATTTACAGAGGGTACTTTAATAACTGAAGAGGATGCTAAAATAGTTAAAGAAGCAAGTGTTAAGTCTGTTGTAATTAGAACTCCACTTACTTGTAAAGCTGAAAATACTTTATGTGCTAAATGTTATGGTTTAAATCTTGGTGAACAAAGAAAAGCAAATCCAGGAGAGGCTGTAGGTGTTCTTGCTGCTCAATCTATTGGAGAGCCTGGAACTCAGCTTACTCTTAGAACATTCCATGTTGGGGGAACTGCAAGTGCTACTCAAGCTGAAAAAGATTTAAAAGCTACAAACGAAGGTTTTGTAAGATATTATAATATCAAAACTTATAAAGATAGAGATGGTAATAATATTGTATCAAACAGAAGAAATGCAGCTATTTTACTTGTTGAACCAAAAATAAATGCACCATTTGCAGGAATTATAGGGATTGAAACAACACACGAAGAGATGATTATTAGTGTAGTTAGTTCATCTAAAATTGAAAAATATTATTTTAGAAAGAATGATATTGCAAAACCAAATGAATTAGCTGGTGTTAGTGGTAAAATTGAAGGTAAACTATATTTTCCATATAAAGATGGAGATAGAGTTGATGAGTCAAATTCTATTGTTGAAGTTATTAAAGATGGTTGGAATGTTCCTTCACGAATACCTTATGCTTCAACATTAAAAGTTAAAAATGGAGCTCCTGTAACAAAAGAGATTATCTCAAACAATATAGGAAAAGTACAATTTTATAAACTTATTGGAGATTTCTTAGAGAGAGAAGATAGTATTAAAAAAGGTGATGTTATTACTCAAAAAGGTTTATTTGCTCTTATTCTAGATAAAGATGAAAGAGAAGCAAAACGATATTATATATCAAGAGATTCTAAGATAACTATAGATGATAATACAGAAGTTGATTTTGATACTAAAATTGCAGAACCAAATAATGAATCACATGTTGTTGTTGCAGAGTGGGACCCTTATGCAAATCCTACTATATCTCAAGATTCTGGAAAAGTATATTTTGAAGATATTATCCCAGGTATCACTGTAAGTGAAGCTTATGATGAGCTTACAGCTACATCAAAACTAGTTGTAAATGAGTATATACCAACAAATTATAAACCATCTATCATTATAAAAAATGGAGATACAGTTATATCTTCTTATTCACTAGAATCAAAAACTGCTTTATTTGTAAGTGAAGGTGATGATATTCAAGTTGCAGATATTTTAGGTAAAACACCAAAAGCTATATCTAAATCATCAGATATTACAGGGGGTCTTCCTAGAGTTTCTGAACTATTTGAAGCAAGAAGACCTAAAAATATAGCTATATTAGCTACTTTTGATGGTAAAATAAGTTTTGGTAAATCTTTAAGAAATAAACAAAGATTAATTATTACTGATGAGCGAGGTAATAAAGATGAATTTTTAATTTTAAAAGATAGAAAAATTCTTGTAAGGGAGGGAGAGTTTGTACATGCTGGAGAGCAATTAACAGATGGACAAATAGCTTCTCACGATATACTAAAAATTTTAGGTGCAAAAGCTTTAAATGAGTTTATTGTATCTGAAGTTCAAGGTGTATATAGAGGACAAGGGGTTAATATTGCTGATAAACATATTGAGGTTATTTTATCTCAAATGTTAAGACAAATTAGTATTAAAGAGCAAGGTGATACAAAATTTGTTGTAGGTGATATGATATCTAGAAAAAGATTTATTATTGAAAATAAAAGAATTATTAAAATGGGTGGAGAACCTGCTTTAGGGGAACCTGTATTATTAGGTATTACAAGAGCTGCTGTTACTTCTGATTCTATTATATCTTCAGCATCATTCCAAGAAACTACAAAAGTTTTAACAGAAGCTGCTATTAGTGCTAAAATGGATCTATTAACAGACTTAAAAGAGAATGTTGTTATTGGTAGAACTATACCTGTAGGAACAGGAATTTATAGAAATAAGAGAGTTAAATTTAGTACACCAAATAATTAAAAAATATAACTTATAGATTTTTATCTATAAGTTATAATATCATATTAATTAGATATAATCTATTTTATGAAAAATGTATTACTTATTTTAGATGGAAAGATTGCTAAATCTTTTCTAAATAGACTTATAGACTTAAATCACAATAACATAAATCATTATGATATAGTTTATACAGATGACTCAATGGTGTTTGAAGATATCCCTTCAAATTTTACCTTTTATCAATTTGACCCTACTAGTTACAGTAAACTAATGTTTATATTAAATAAAACTTTATATCAATATGCATTAATTGTATTAAATAATAAAGATGACTTATTAGCTGTAATTGCAAATATTAGAATGAAATATAAAAATCTTAATTTTACTGTTTATGACCAATGGAATATAAAATTAGATGATAAAAATATTCAATACTATAGAGGTTACGATATATTATCAAATGGATTAGTTGAACAATTACCTAATATACCTGTTTTTGCTCAAAATATAGGTAATAAAAAAGGTGAAATAATGGAGATTAGAATACCATTTAGTAGCTCTTATTTATATAGATACATAGGTAGTATTAGTCAAAAGAATTGGAAAATAGTAGCATTATATAGAAATGAAGAACTTATTGATATAAATGAAGATATTGTTTTAAAAGCAAATGATACTATTATAGCTATTGGTAATCCTGAAGTTTTAATGCAAGTTTATAAAGCTATATCTACAGCAAAAAACTTATTTCCTATGCCTTTTGGTAAAAATATATATATTTATATCAATATGTATATACAAACAGAGCAAGAGATACTAGAAGCTATTGAAGATGCCAAAATTTTACACCAAAGAATGAAAAATAAGTGTTTAATTATAAGAATAACTAGACCAACTACAGTAGAAAGTTTAAATAAAATTAAATTTGCTTTAACTAATATAAAAAACTTAGAAGTAGATATAGACTATAGTAATAAAGGTATGAAAGTTATACTTACTGAAGATAAAGTAAAATATGATATAGGTTTATTAGTATTAACAAAGTCTATTATTAAATATAAAGAATCAATAGAAAATTTATATTTACTAGGGCTACCCATTTTTAAAGTAGGGAAAGAGCAAATATCATCTTTAAAAACAGCTACTGTATTATTAAATGATAATAAAAAATATGAACAAATATCACCAACTGTATTTGATATATCTTCTCAATTAAAACTTACACCAAAAATATTTGATTTAGACCCAATTGGTGACCAAAATAGGACAGAGATAATAGATTATATAAATAATTTAGCAAAGATATTTACACAAAATATAACAGTTATATCTGAAAAAACTAATCCAATTAAAAGGTTACAGGAGGAGCAAGATATACTGCAAATTTTACCATTAGATAAAAAAATGTTTAATAAAAGAAGAACAAAGTTTTTCAATACAAATAGTGATTTAATATCTTTTGATTTAGATAAATATAATCAAATTATTTTACCTATTGTAGATGAAATTAATTAGAATTAAAGAAAATTAGATATAATCAAAAATAAAATTAAAAAATAACTAGGAAGATAATATTATGAGAGATTGGTTAGATAAATATAAGAATGATAGTGTTAGAAGTCAAATGTACTATGCTAAACAAGGTAGAGTTACTGAAGAGATGGAGTATGTAGCTAAAGTTGAAAATCTTGAGCCTGAACTAATAAGAAGTGAAGTAGCAAGAGGTAGAATGGTAATACCTGCAAATATAAATCATATAAATCAAAAGCCTATGGCTATAGGTATTGCTTCTTTATGTAAAATAAATGCAAATATAGGAAGTTCTGCATTAGCTAGTGATATTCAAGGTGAGATAGATAAGGTTGATGTTTGTTTAAAATATGGTGCTGATACTATTATGGATTTATCAACAGGTGGAGACCTTGATGCTATTAGAGAAGCTGTTATAAAACACTCTACAGTACCTATTGGAACTGTACCTATTTATCAAATTATTCATGATTGTGGAGATGATATAAATAATTTAAATATTGAAGTTATGCTCTCAACATTAGAAAAACAAGCAAAACAAGGTGTTAGTTATTTTACTATCCATGCAGGTTTTTTACTTGAGAATATGCCAAATATTGCAAAAAGAAAAATGGGGATAGTTTCAAGAGGTGGTTCCCTAATGGCTAGTTGGATGATGCATTATCATAAAGAGAACCCTTTTTATGAAGCTTATGATGAAATTTTAGATATTTGTGCAAAATATGATGTTGCTTTATCTTTAGGGGATAGTTTAAGACCAGGTTGTTTAGCTGATGCTAGTGATGAAGCACAACTAAATGAGCTTAAAGTTTTAGGTGAATTGACTTTAAAAGCTTGGGAAAAAGATGTTCAAGTTATGATTGAAGGTCCAGGGCATGTACCTTTAAATGAGATTGAAAGAAATATGAAAATAGAGAGAGAGTATTGTCACGAAGCACCTTTTTATATTCTTGGACCTTTAGTTACAGATATTGGTGCGGGGTATGACCATATCACTTCTGCTATTGGAGCTGCTGTTGGTGGATGGCACGGATGTAGTATGCTTTGTTATGTTACACCAAAAGAGCATCTAGGACTTCCAAATGTGCAAGATGTAAGAGATGGTATAATAGCTTATAAAATAGCAGCTCACGCAGCAGATATAGCAAGAGGTAGAAAAGGTGCAACTGATGTAGATGATGCTATGAGTGATGCTAGATATAATTTTGATTGGAATAAACAATTTGAATTAGCTCTTGATGGAGATAAAGCAAGAGAGTTTCACGATGAAACACTACCTCAAGATGTATTTAAAGATGCAGAGTTTTGTAGTATGTGTGGACCTAAATTTTGTTCATATAAAATCACAAGACAAATAGTTGAAGATAATCCAGAATTAGCAAACAATTAAAAGGAGATATTATGAAAATAATAGCAAGTAATTTTAAAACAAATCATACTCGAAAAAGTACTAAAAAGTTTGTAGAAAATATTAATATATTTTTAGAAAAAGAGAATATAGAAAATAAAGTTTATATATTCCCTCCATCAACTGCATTAGATAGTTTTACTACAGTTAATAATTTAAATATAGGTACTCAAAATGCTTATTATACTCAAAAAGGCTCTTTTACAGGTGAGATAGGTGTTGAGCAATTAGAAGAGTTTGATATAAAAACAATTTTAATAGGTCATAGTGAAAGAAGACATATATTAGGTGAAACACAAAAAGAGATATCTAATAAGTATAATTATTATAAAGATTTAGGTTATAAGATTATATATTGTGTAGGGGAGCCATTAGAGGTAAAAGAGAAAGGTATAACAGAGGTTTTAAGTTATATTTGGGAACAATTTAATGGTATAGGTTTAGATTATAAAGATTTAGTAATAGCTTATGAACCTGTTTGGGCAATAGGTACAGGAAAAGTTGCTTCTATAGAAGATATAGAAAATATTCATAATGAGTTAAAAAAGAAAATAACTCAACCACTTTTATATGGTGGTAGTGTAAAACCTTCAAACTTAAAAGATATATTAGAGATATCAAATGTTGATGGTACTTTAATAGGTACAACATCTTGGGATGAAAATAGCTTTAAAGAGATGATAGAAATAACAAGAAATATAGGAAAATAGTATGGTAATGAATGGTAAAAAAGGTATAGTTTTAGGTATTGCAAATAATAAATCTATTGCTTATGGGATAGCAAAACAGTGTCAAGCTCAAGGGGCTACAATAGCTATAACTTTTTTAAATGAAAGATTTGAAAAAAAGCTAGCTCCAATAGCTGAAGATTTAGGTTGTGATGGTAGATTATACCCTTGTGATGTTAGTGACCCAGAGCAGATAAAGGCTTTAAAAGTATCATTAGAAAAAGACTTAGGTGAGATAGATTTTATTGTACATTCAATAGCATTTGCTCCAAAAGAGGGATTAACAGGAAGGTTTGTTGATATTACTAAAGATGCTTTTGATACTGCTATGGATATATCTGTATATAGTTTAATAGAGATAGTAAGAGAATTAAAATCAATTATGAGTAAAAATAGTTCTGTTTTAACATTATCTTATTATGGTGGAGTTAAATATATACCAAATTATAATTTAATGGGTGTAGCAAAAGCTGCATTAGAGATGACTACAAAATATTTAGCAGAAGATTTAGGAAAAGATGGCATTAGAGTAAATGCTATTAGTGCTGGACCTATTAAAACTTTAGCAGCAGCTGGAATTGGTGAGTTTAGATTTATGTTAAAATGGAATGAAGCTCATAGCCCTATGAAGAAAAATGTAACCATTGAAGATGTTGGAAACAGTGGTATGTATCTACTTTCTGATTTAAGTGGAGCTGTTACAGGAGAAGTTCATTATGTTGATTGTGGATTTAATATTATGGGTATGCCTGCTGTTTCTTTTAACGAAGATGGAAAACAAACTATTGCATGGGATGGAAATAAGTAAAATAATATGAGTTATATATGAATATAGCTATTTTTGGAGGTAGTTTCGACCCTCCACATATTGGACATCAAGAGATTATAAGTAAATCTTTAGAAAAACTAGATATAGATAAATTAATAGTTGTCCCAACATTTCTCAATCCATTTAAAACACAATCATATTTTACAGCATCTAGTAGATTTAAATTATTAGAAGAACTATTTAAAGATAATCAAAAAATATTAGTTTCTGATTATGAAACTAAGCAAAATAAAGCAATTCAATCTATTTATACTGTTAAATATTTTAAAAAAAAATACAATCCTAAAAAAATATTTTTCATCATAGGTTCAGATAATTTAAAATCACTACATTTATGGAATAATTTTGAAGAATTAAAAGAATTAGTTCAGTTTGTGGTTATTTCAAGAAGTGGTTATGATGTAAAGTATGATATAATAAAAACAATCAATATAAATTTAGATATAAATATAAGTTCAACTAAGCTTAGGAAAAATTTAGATTTAAAATATATTCCAAAAAAAATAGAAAAAAAGGTTATAAATTTATGGAACAAAGAGTTCAAAAAATAATAGAAGTATTAGATAGTAAAAAAGCAGAAGAGATAGAATCATATACACTTACAGGTAAAGGTTATATTACAGATAAAGTTATAGTAGCCACAGCACTAAATAATAAACACTCAGTAGCACTTTTAGGTCATCTAAAAGATGAACTTAAACCACTTGGAGAGGAGTTTGTTGCAATTGAAGAGGATGGTGATTGGACTATTGTAGATTTAGGTGATATTATTATACATCTTATGACAAAAGAGTATAGAGAAAGATACTCATTAGATGAATTTTTAGATAGTTTTAAAATAGCTGAAAGTTACTAGTTTTTAAGAATATAAAATGAAAAAAACAAAAGAAGAGAATCAAGAAGAGTTAGTAGAAAGTGGTAAAGTAGCTCAGATATCAGCAGAAGTATTAGAGCATATGATGACACCAAAAAATTATGGTGTTATGGAAGATAATAATGGTTTGGGTATGGGTGCTGATACAAAAACAGGTGAATTTGCTATGGTTTATATTAAAGTTGAAAATGATATATTAGTAAATATAACTTTTGGATGTAATGCTTGTCAAGATACTGTAGTAGCTGGTTCTTTATTTACAGAGATGGTAAAGGGAGATAGTTTAGATAACTCTATAAAAGCTTTAAAGTTAATGGATGAACAGCTACTTTTAGTAAGTAAAAAGCAACAAGCTTGTTCTGGTATGGTATTGCAAGCTTTTAGAGCTGCTTTAATTAATAGAGAAAATAGATTAAGAGGTGACAATGAAGAGATGTTTACTATTAATTTAAAAGAGTCTTGTGAAGGTGTTGAAAATAATGAAATTAAATAAAATATATCAAACAAAACATGAGTTATGGTTAAAAGTACTTTTTTCTTCTTTCTCTATAACTAATAAAACGATAAAATCTAAAATATATGATTTTGCAAATATAGAGTTTAGACATCTTAAATGGCTATCAAATAGTTTAAAAGATAAAAATATAGAATATAATTATGAACGATATGCTATAGATTTACCACAAAAAGATACATTTGAAGTATTTGAATATATCATAAATGAATTAAAATTATCTATGAAAGAGTATAGTTCTGAAGATGAACTATTTTCAAGAATGATAAGTGATGAGTTTTATTTTATAAGTTATCTTGAGATGTTATTAGATGATAAATCAAACAATCAAGAGCTATTAGCTTTTAATAAAAATAGAGTATATGAAGATAAGAATTTAGATAATAAATCAAGAGATGCTTTAACACTATTTTTATTTGAAGAGAGTTATAAAGAGTATGAATTAATTATGCTTTATAGTTATTTCCAAAATTATACATCAGATATCTTACAATATAATATATATCAAGATATGATAGATGAATCACAATTTCACCTTAAAAGTTTTGGTGAGATGATGGCAAAGATGGGAATATTAGCAATTCCTAGAACTGTTATTCCTGCTTTATATAAAGATAAAGATATTAAACAGTTTTTAATAGATGGTATAGATGAAGAGATAAAAGCAAAAAAAGAGTGTCAAGAGTTAGCCCAAGCTATTGATGACCAAGAGATATCTCAATTTTTAACTTTTATTATGTATCAAGAAAACTATCATATAGAACTTATGAAAAGAGCTATTGGACAACTTTAAAAGTGAAAATAGCATTATTACAACAAAAATATCATAATAGTAAAGATAAAACAAATCTCAAAACTATATCTATGATAAAAGAGGCCTCTTTAAATGGTGCAAAACTTATTGTACTACAAGAGCTTCACCAATCACACTATTTTTGTCAAAATGAAAATGTAGATAATTTTGATTTAGCAAATAACTATAAAAAAGATATTATCTTTTGGTCAAAAATTGCAAAAGATAATAGTATAGTTTTAGTTACATCTTTGTTTGAAAAAAGAGCAGTTGGACTTTATCATAATACGGCTGTTGTATTTGATATAGATGGTTCTATAGCTGGAAAATATAGGAAAATGCATATACCAGATGACCCTGGTTTCTATGAAAAGTTTTATTTTACAGATGGTGATTTAGGTTATGAACCTATCCAAACATCTATTGGAAAACTTGGAGTTATGATATGTTGGGATCAATGGTATCCAGAAGCAGCTAGACTTATGGCTTTAAAAGGTGCTGATATGCTTATATATCCAACGGCAATAGGTTGGTTTAATTCTGATGAAGAAGATGAAAAACAAAGACAATTAGATAGTTGGATAGCAGTACAAAGAGGTCATAGTGTAGCTAATGGTTTACCTGTTATTACTGTAAATCGTGTAGGCTTTGAAAAAGATGATAGTGGAGTATTAGATGGTATAGAGTTTTGGGGAAATTCATTTGTATTTGGTTCTCAAGGCGAATACTTAGCAAAAGCAGAAAATCAAGATGAGATGATACTTTATGCAAATATTGATTTAAAAAGGTCTGAAGATGTTAGAAGATGGTGGCCTTTTTTAAGAGATAGAAGAATTGATAGTTATTCTAATATTACTAAAAGGTATATAGATTAATTTAATTTAAAGCAGATGATTTAATCATCATCTGTTTTATTGTTATAGTAAAAAAACCCTCCCATACCAACTATAAATACAACTCCTATAAATAGAAGCATTATAATATCAAGTGTTCCCATTGTTTTCTCCTTTCTCTTTTAATTGTCCACAAGCAGCACTTATATCTATACCCTTAGACTCTCTAATCGTAGCTATAAGACCTTTTGATATCAATCTATCTCTAAACTTTACCATATTATTATTTGATGGTCTTTGATATGAAGTACCATCAAATGGATTAAAAAATATTAGATTTACTTTTGCATCTATATCTTTTAATAATTTTACTAATATATCAGCAGATTTTATATCATCATTTTTATCTTTTATTACAAGATATTCAAACATAACTTTTTTTCTAGTATCTACTGGAAACTTTTTAACCGCTTCTATAATAGAGTTTATATTATAAGCTTTATTCATAGGTATAAGTTCACTTCTTAATTCATCATCAACTGCATGAAGTGATATAGCTAATTGAACACCTAAATTTAATTCACCTAGTTTCTCTATTTTATTACTAATTCCACTTGTTGAAATTGTTTGTCTTCTAGTAGCTATATCAAGTCCATCTGATTGGGATATAATATTTATAGCTTTTACTAAATTATCAAAATTATCAAGTGGTTCACCCATACCCATATAAACAATATTTACAGATTTATTTTCATCTATATTATTCTCTTTTTTTAGATATAGTATTTGTGCTACTATTTCACCAGCAGTTAAATCTCTAACAAATCCACCTTTTGCAGTTAAACAAAAACTACAACCAACTTTACAACCAACTTGAGTAGAGATACAAAAAGTATATTGTTCACTTTTTATAATTTTCCCATCTTTATCTTTCTTTTTGTCTTTCATTAGAAGAAGAACGGTTTCAGCTGTTTTTCCATCTTTAAATTGAAAAAGATATTTTTTAGTTCCATCACTACTAATCTCTTTTTTAATAATATTAGATATATCAATAGGATAACTTTTAGATAATTTTTCTTTTAAATCTTTTGGGATATTTTTCATATCTTCATAAGATGTAGTATATTTCTTATAAAGCCAATTATAAATTTGCTTTGCTCTAAAACTTGGTTTTATACTATTTTGTAATTCTTTTAAACTATAATCATATATAGACTTCATATATACCTCTTTATCTCTTTACTGATGTTCCATGTGGAACAATTATATTTTTATCCCTTAAATACTGAGTTAATAGCATTTTAGCTTCTTTATGATTTGATATAAAATCTTTATGAGCATCTTTATTTGTATAATTTGTAATGATAAATATCCCTTTTACATCTATATCAAACTCTTGTGCTATTTTAACTACAGAATAAAATTCCATATTTTCACACCCTATTCCATACTGTTTAAACTCTTTTGATAACTTTTGATTTGTTGTTATATAGTTTGAAGAATTTATAATAGTATCACTTTTTATTTTATTATTTTGTGATTTCAAAAGATTATCAATTGGAGTATATGAGTTATCTTCTAAAAAAGATAACTCTATATTTGCAGCATGAGAACTCTCAACTATATCAAAAATATTATTTTCTCCATAGCTTCCCGCACTACCAATAAATATAATATAATCAGGCTTATCAAATAAACATAATCTAGTTAAATTCATACTACTCTCTACCAAGCCAACACCAATAGGTGTAGCAAATGGAAAGGTTTCATTATTTCCTGCACATACTATCATCTATTTTTTCCCAGATATTACAAATATAGGATATGAATTATCTTCTTTTTTTATTGTTTGAAGTATATTATATTTTATATTTTTTAAACCAACATCATTAAATATATCTATTATATACTCTTTCTTAAATCCTAAATGTTCCACATCTTCATTTCCCATAGAGTGAAAAGTTCCATCTTCTGTTGATAAGTCAGCTATATATAATTCTCCATCTTTTTTTAAACCATCTTTTAATTTATAAACAAAATCAGAAATATCTTTGATATGATGCATAGTCATATTAGTAACTATTAAATCATATTTATTACTATCTAAACTCTCTTCATTTATATTATGTTTTATAGCTTTTAGATGAGATAGGTTTAATTCTTTAGATTTTTCATTATATCTCTCAACCATACCTATAGAATAATCAAGCCCCGTTACTAATTTCACATCATTTCCAAATCCAAAAGAAACCAATCCACTACCACAACCATAATCTAATATATGATAACTCTTTATATCTTTATTTACATTACCCTTTATATGTTCTACAAACTTCATAGCACTTTCAACTCTTTGTGGTTTACTATCCCACTCTTTTGCTAGTATATTAAAACGACTGAAAGAAGTTTCTTTAGTAAAATGATTATCCATCTTTATATCCTTACTGGTATTTCATTTTTTAATAGATACCTTTTTAAGTCCATAATATCTATCTCTTTAAAATGAAAAATAGATGCAGCTAAAGCAGCTTCTGCACCACATTCAAATGCCTCTTTCATATGTTCCATAGTCCCAGCTCCACCAGAAGCTATAACAGGAATCTCTATAGCTTTGCTTATTTGACTTGTTATATCTAATTCAAATCCACTTTTTGTTCCATCTGAATCCATAGAAGTAAGAAGTATCTCACCTGCACCTCTATTATACATCTCTTTTGCCCACTGCACAGCATCAAGACCTGTATCTTCTCTACCACCTTTTACAAATACATGATACTTACCATTAGATACTTTTTTTACATCAATTGCCACAACTATACATTGACTACCAAATCTTTTTGCACTTTGATTTATAAAATCAGGATTTGTAACAGCACTACTATTTATACTAACTTTATCACACCCTACATTTAAAAGATTGTAAATATCATCTAATTTTCTTATACCTCCACCTACTGTAAGTGGTATAAAAACCTCTTGTGCTACTTTCTTAACGACATCAACTATTGTATCTCTACCCTCGTGAGATGCTCCAATATCTAAAAAAGTTATCTCATCAGCACCCTCTTTATTATATCTTTTTGCTATCTCTACAGGGTCACCTGCATCTACAAGACCTACAAAATTTACACCTTTTACAACTCTACCATTATCTACATCTAAACAAGGTATTATCCGTTTTGCAAAATAATTCATTTTATTCCTTCTTTTTTCATAGTTGTAATTATAGCGAATTTTGATAGTTTTATAGTTAATGTAAAACTATATTCTACTTTAAAGAGTAACAATTTTGTAAAACTAACTTATATATAAGTAATAGTTTGATACAATCTCTTCAATGGAAAATATAAAAGCAAAAAAAAAATTCGGACAGAATTTTTTAAAAGACGATTCTGTATTAATAGAAATCATCCAATCGATGCCCCAAAACAGCAATCATATTGTAGAGATAGGGCCTGGCTTAGGTGATTTGACAAAGAAACTTGTCAAGTGCAAAGATGTGACAGCGTATGAGGTAGATAGAGATTTATATTCTATATTACAAAAAGAGTTTCAAAGTGAGTTATCGTCTGGTAAACTAGATATCATTTTAGGTGATGTATTAGATTATTGGAATAGTAAAAATTCATTATATAAAGATAGATATGATATGATAGCAAATTTACCATATTATATAGCAACAAATATTATATTAAATAGTTATGATGATAATAATTGTGAGCATATTATCGTTATGATTCAAAAAGAAGTTGCAGATAAATTTACAGCATCTTGTGGAGATAAAGAATACTCTTCATTAAGTGTAATAACACAGCTTATTTCAAAAGAGGCAAAAACACTTATTGTTGTTCCTCCAGAAAGTTTTAATCCACCTCCAAAAGTGGATTCTGCTGTTATCTATATCAAAAAAGATTTAGATAAATCAGTTAGTGTAAAATTTAAAAAATTTTTAAAAGGTTGTTTTGTACAACCTAGAAAAAAATTAATTAACAATTTATCTGCATTTTATAATAAAGATTTATTATTAAATATATTTGATGAGTTAGATATAAAAGAAACTGCTAGACCTCACCAAGTTGATGCATCTTTGTATAGCCATATTTATACAAAGGTAACAAATAATGGAAAAGAAAGAGATATCAGTTCAGAGTAATACTGAAATACAACCAGTAGCTTCTACAAAAGAAAATACAACACAAACTACAAAAACAAAAACAACATATCAAAAAAGAAAACCACCTGTAAGTGGAAATGGTTGGACAAATGATTTAAAAAAAGCATTTGATATAAATGAGAAGATTCAAAAAGATAGATTAAACCCACACAATAAATTAAATTTAAAATCAGAAGCATCTGTTCGTATCACTCCTCTTGGAGGACTTGGTGAAATTGGTGGTAATATGATGGTTATAGAAACAGACAAAAGTGCTATAATTGTAGATGTAGGTATGAGTTTTCCTGATAACTCTATGCATGGAGTAGATATACTTATTCCTGATTTTACTTATATTAGACAAATTAAAAGTAAAATTACTGCTATTGTTATTACTCATTCTCACGAAGACCATATTGGTGCTATGCCATATATTTTTAAAGAGTTACAAGTTCCTATTTATGGTACACCATTACCCTTAGAGTCTATAGGTTCTAAATTTGATGAGCATAAATTAAAACAACATAGAAGTTATTTTAGAGCAGTACAAAAAAGAAAGCCTATTAGAGTAGGTGATTTTGAAGTTGAATGGATGCATATGACTCACTCTATTATAGATAGTTCATCTTTAGCTATTACAACTGA
>JAYELQ010000287.1:0-1627 GCA_034717655.1 Campylobacterota bacterium | reverse complement strand
TATCTGAAATAATAAATCAATTACAAAAAGCTGGAGCTGAAGTAGCATATCAAAACTATACAGATATTCATGTATCTGGACATGCTGCACAAGAGGAGCAAAAGCTTATGCTTAGACTTACAAAACCAAAGTTCTTTATACCAGTTCACGGTGAGTACAATCATGTAAAAAGACATATTCAAACAGGAATTGATTGTGGTGTTTTAGAAAGAAATACTTATATACTAAGTGATGGTGAACAAATAGAGATAGCTCCAAAATATCTAAAAAAAGTAAGAACAGTAAAAACTGGTAAAACATATATTGATAATATGAGAAATAGAAAGATTGCAGATGATGTTGTAATAGATAGACAAACTATGGCAAATGAAGGTATAGTTATGTTAATTGTTCAAATATCAGAAGATGAAAGAAAAATAATTGGAGATACAAAAGTAGCTTCTTTTGGTATGGTTGATAATAAAATGGAAAAAATATTTATTAAAGAGATTGAGGATTTATTGCATCATTATTTATCTCACATTAAAGAGGGTATTTTACAAAATACAAAAGCAGTTGAAGAAGAGATTAGAAAAGTTGTAAGGAAACACTGTATAAGAAAATATAGAAAATATCCTATGATTGTACCTACAATATTTGTACAGTAATAAAAGCATAATAAAAGTGTTCTATATAGAACACTTTAGAAAGAGAGAAATATAATGTCAAGAACAGATGACGATAATAAAATAAGATTAAATAAATTTATATCACACAATAGTAGGTTTAGTAGAAGAGAAGCTGATGAATTAATAAAAAAAGGTAAAGTCTCTATTGATGGTAAAGTAATAGGTGATTTATCTACAAAAGTTGGATTTAAAACAGTTGTAAAAGTGAATGGAAGAACAGTAAAAGTAGATTATAGTAGAGCTTCAACTGTAATTGTTTATAATAAACTAAAAGGTGAAATTGTATCTAAAAATGACCCTCAAGGTAGAAGAGTTATTTATGATACAATGGCTAGTAAATTTAGTCACTTTATACCTATTGGAAGATTAGATTATGCAAGTGAAGGTTTATTACTTCTTACAGATGACCCATCTATAGCAACTACATTAATGACTTCTGATTTAGAAAGAGTATATAAAATTAAAATAGAGGGTAAAATAACACCTGCTATGTTAAATGGTATGGATAATGGTATTACTTTAGATGATGCTACAGCAGGGGCTTGGGAAAATACAAAAACTACAAGTATGGAGTTTGCACCATTTTTAGGATATCAAATACAAACAAATAATGATAACTTTTCAAAATTAAAGGTTGCTATTAGTGAAGGTAAAAATAGAGAGTTAAGAAGATTTTTTGCACACTTTGGTAGTAAAATTGTTGATTTAAAAAGAGTTAGTTTTGGAGGAATAAATCTAAATGCTTTACCATCAGGAAAAGTTAGATATTTAGAGAGTGATGAGTATGAAAATTTAAGATATTTTCTAAAAGAGCAAACTAAACAAAATAGAAAAAATAATAAAGTAGATATAGAAGAGGATAGCTACTAACTAATAAATTAAAAATATGTTATAATTTTGTCTATAAATATATTATATTATATGAGGATAAAATTATGAAACATTTAATTACAACAGAA
>JAYELQ010000286.1:0-5717 GCA_034717655.1 Campylobacterota bacterium | reverse complement strand
AAGAAAATTTACTCTAAAAACAATAAAAAATGACTTTTTTTAAAATACAAAATAATTTAGTATCTTCTTTAATATCCGAAAAACAGGGCTTTAAGTTTATATTAAAATTTCGTGGGATTTACCTAAAGTTTTTATAATTATAACATATATTAATCTCTTTTAAAATTATGTTCAATTCTGGTACTGACTAAATAAAAATTAAACCACTAATCCACTATTTTCTAATGTTTTATAGTATCTATCCCACGAATAAGAAGGTTTTTCTTTGTTAAAATCTTTAATAATCAATTTCCATATATCATTAGCTTTCTTGAACTCGTTTGATAATTCATAAATTTCAGCTATATTTATTAAATAATTTAAATCTTTTATTACAATAGAGTTATCAATTAACTCCATTGCTTTATCTATAAGTCCAACTTCTCTAAAAGCTTTTATTAACATAAATAAAATTAAATCTTTTTTTTCTTTGGAAACATTTAATTCTCCTATTTTTTCTAATTCTTCAATAAATTTAGAGTATAGAGATTCTTTATTTAAAGAAGCTAAATAAAAATAATTTAATTCATCATAATTCAAATTATTATCTAAACTAATAATATATTTATATTCTTTCTCTATATAAAAACACTCTAAATATTTCACAAAATCTTCTATTGGCATACTTTCAATACCTTTTGGGTATGCTTTATTAAACTGACTAATTGCTATTTTATATTTATTAACACTATATTCTAAATATGCTATCTCTTTATGGGAATATAAATTACCTTTTGAATGTTTTTCAAATTGCACTAAATAACTTTTTGCTTCTTGATAATCTCCTAAGTATCTATAAGCTTTTGCTAGTATTAATTCTGGTTTTAGAGTTTCTTTAATTTTATCTGTAAAACTATCTATTTTAGATACTATTAATTCTACTACTGAAGTATATTCTTTTTCATAATTTAATATCATAGAATTAGCTATTACTTTTATTTCATCTGTTTTAACTTTTTCTTCTATCTCATCAGTTAAAGTATATATTGATTCTTTTTCATCTAATTTTATTAAACATTCTAATAAATATATATAATTATCTTCGTTTTCACTAAGATAACTCTCATATTTAAATACTCTACTTACTATCTCTTTAGCTTTTATATATTTATTATCAAGCATATACTTTTTTGCTTTTAATATTAATAATGGTAAAAGATATTCTTCATAATTCTTTAATAAAAATATCTCTTCATCTATTTGATTTATAGAATATTCTATTTTATCTATTGTTGATGTAATTAAAGCTAATATATTATTATATAAAAGCTCTATATCTATTTGATATCCATATTCTTGATTCTTATCTATTATATTTACTATCTCTTTAATAAGTGTTATATAGTAACTTAACTCATTTTTTGTATCTCTTAAAATCTCTGTATCTATCCATTTTTGGATAATCTCTTGAGTTTGTTTTATTTCATTTTGACTATTAAAACATTCTAAATATTTCACAAAATCTTCTATTGGCATACTTTCAATACCTTTTGGGTATGCTTTATTAAACTGACTAATTGCTATTTTATATTTATTAACACTATATTCTAAATATGCTATCTCTTTATGGGAATATAAATTACCTTTTGAATGTTTTTCAAATTGCACTAAATAACTTTTTGCTTCTTGATAATCTCCTAAGTATCTATAAGCTTTTGCTAGTATTAATTCTGGTTTTAGAGTTTCTTTAATTTTATCTGTAAAACTATCTATTTTAGATACTATTAATTCTACTACTGAAGTATATTCTTTTTCATAATTTAATATCATAGAATTAGCTATTACTTTTATTTCATCTGTTTTAACTTTTTCTTCTATCTCATCAGTTAAAGTATATATTGATTCTTTTTCATCTAATTTTATTAAACATTCTAATAAATATATATAATTATCTTCGTTTTCACTAAGATAACTCTCATATTTAAATACTCTACTTACTATCTCTTTAGCTTTTATATATTTATTATCAAGCATATACTTTTTTGCTTTTAATATTAATAATGGTAAAAGATATTCTTCATAATTCTTTAATAAAAATATCTCTTCATCTATTTGATTTATAGAATATTCTATTTTATCTATTGTTGATGTAATTAAAGCTAATATATTATTATATAAAAGCTCTATATCTATTTGATATCCATATTCTTGATTCTTATCTATTATATTTACTATCTCTTTAATAAGTGTTATATAGTAACTTAACTCATTTTTTGTATCTCTTAAAATCTCTGTATCTATCCATTTTTGGATAATCTCTTGAGTTTGTTTTATTTCATTTTGACTATTAAAACATTCTAAATATTTCACAAAATCTTCTATTGGCATACTTTCAATACCTTTTGGGTATGCCCATCCATAGTTAACTATTGCTTTTTGATATTTAGACTCTTCGTAAGATTTTTTAGCTATTTTTTCATATTTAGTTGTGTTATTATTTATTTCTAAAGTTAAAATATCATCATTTATACTATCTAAACTATTTTCAGATTCAATATAAACAACATGTTTAAATTGTTTTAATATATCAAAATGGTCATTTATAATCTCTATACCTTTTTCATTACCTATCATAGGTACTAGGTTAGTAAACCATGGCTTAATAGAATATACTTTAGTATTTGGACTAACAAGTGGAGCATAAACTAAAGATGTAGAAGTTAAACCTATAACCCCTTTTGGATTTACAGCTTGAATAGTAGGTTCTATTAAAAATTCATTTTCTTTTATAAAAATTATATTTTTAAAACTTTTTATCTCTTGAATAAATGCATTTTTTATCGAGTCAGTATCTTTTGGATGCATTTTTATAAATACTTTTGAATTTTGATAAATACTAATTTTATTAAGTATCTCTATTATTGCTTCTACAAAATCTTTATCTTTAATAGCATATCTTTGATTTACATATAAAAAATCATTATTTGTAATTCCGTAGTAATCAATTAATTTTTTTGTTTTAATATCTAAATTAAATTTTCCACTATGTGCTGAAAATTTTATATATTCATTTGCTTTAAATGTTCCTTTTAATAATTCTGGAAAAGAAGCATATACTTTATCATATTCTGTGTACCAATTTTCAACAGCACTTAAACCTAGAAAATTTCCTAATATTTTTTTTAATAAATTAGTTCTTACTTTATATTCTGATTGTTCCCTTGATTTGTAACTACCTGTACCCTCATCTATAAGATTTATAGGTATATTGTTTTTTTTAGCATAATCAGATAATAATACATAGTGATTTTCAAAACTAAGCATATATAAATTTTGTGGATTAACAGTATCTATTAGTTTATTATAATTATTTTGCATTAATCTTAAAGATTTAAGTTTATAATTATTTGGACTATTAGGAAGTAAAAGTAACATAGAATTTGAGATTAAATTTTTATTTATACTATTTTGTACTAACTTTGGCATTTTTATATTTTTTTTAGTCCATAATATAACCAAAAAACACTCTTCTAACTTCTCAATTTCTATTAATGATTCAACTTGATGCAGTTGACCTAAATGGGAAATTATAAATAAGTTTTTATAGTTTCCAATTTCTAAAAAATCTTCAGTTCTAAAAAGCCAAGAATCTAAAAAAAACTTTTTTGGGCTTCTTATTAATTTTTTTACTTTACCTAATTTACTCATTTTAATCCTTTACTAATAAAATTGATTTTTTTACTTTTTTATATATTACTTTTGGTTCTTTTATAAAAACTTTATAATAAAGTAAAAATAATTTAACCCATATAAAAAAATCAACCTTTACTTTTCTCTCTTTTTTGTTTAAAGTATCTAAAAATAATTTTAAACTATCTATTTGCTCGTATGGATTTATTATGTTCTCTATTTTCCACTTATTATTAACTACGGGTAAATAATCAAAATCTATATCTTCTAAATTAAGAATCATATTACTTCCTCTATAAAAGTTTAAAAATGTATTTTTATATCCATAATTAGATATTAATACAAATCTTTTATTGGCTAAAATAGATTCAATACAGGTTGAACTAGATATTGAAATACCTAAAAACATATTATGAATCAACACACTTGTATCTATCTGAGTGAAATTCAAATTAGATGGTAAAGTCAATTCTTTTGATAATGAAAATAGAGAAGTATCTTGATTTATAAACTCTTCTCTAGATTTTATTAAAAAGTTTTTTTGAGGATTTTTTTTAGCTGTATTACAAAGACTAGTTAATAATTCAAAACGATTATTTTTTAGATTAGGGATATCTATTTGCTCAAAAAATACAATATAATTTTTATTTTCTATTTCACAACTTATATTTTCAACTTTTGAATACCAACTTGCTCCATATAAAAATCCATTATATGGAACTTTAAAAATATTACATAATTTTTTATATTTAGCTTCATCTTTTTTAGAATTTAAAAGAACTAAATCAGATTTTAATCTTGTAATAAAAGCATCAATTTGATTTTCAACAGTAATACCAGGAAATAAAGATATAATAATAGGTCTAGTACTATAAATCTCTAGTTTATTTATAATATTATTTATATCATTACCTCCTGAAGCAATAGTTATAATATCATACTTTAAACAACTTTCTATATAAAAACTACTATTAATTTTTTTTGACTCTATTATATATTTATCATTTAAATGATTTTTTAATATATTAAATGTTTTATAATAAGCTTTGTTTTTATATAAAAATAATATCTTTTTAATTTTAGTCCTTTATACTAATATTTTTAACTTACTTGTCAACTTAATTTTATTTGGTTTTAAAAATTTTAAATTATTATGTTTTCTAAATTCAATTAATTCAATTGCTTTTTCTATATCGTTAAATGGTACACCCTCTAATAAATCAAGAGATAAATCCCACCACTTTAATTCAAGTAATCGAGAAATAATCTCCTCTTTAAATCTATACTTTATTATTTTAGCAGGAATCCCTCCCATAATTGCATAATCAGGAACATCTTTTGTTATGACACTATTGGAAGCTAGAATAGCACCATTTCCAATTGATACACCTCTCAAAATTGTTACATTTTGACCGATCCAAACATCATTTTTTATAACTACAGATTCTTTTTTTGTTGCTTCTGTTCTTAATCTCAGCATTATAGGAAATGATTCTTTATTTTTTTCTCTATATGAATTCCAGATGTTACTTGTTGGCCATCGATTATCATAAGAATATTGAAATGGTGAAGTACTTAAAAAGGTACTTGGATGCTCAGCTGGAGAAGTAAAGCAACCAAAAGCTATAGAACAGTATCTTCCAATAGATTTTACATCATAAAATGAACCACCGTTGATATATGTAAATGCACCCAAAGAATCAACTTCAAAAACTTTAACTTCACCGTTGATTTCAATAGCTTCTTCAAGTTCAACTATTTTGCCTTTAGTATTCCATCTATTTAAGTTACCCATAGTAATCCAAATACCACTATCTCTTAAATCATGTATTATAGCCATTTTTATAAATTCCTTAAAGTTAATTCAGTAATATTTAAATCATTTTTACCATCAATATCCACACTACTTTCTTTATCCATTTTAAAAATACTCAAAGGCTTTTTAAATATATTTTTACTTTGTAAAAAATCATCCACTCTGCAAATATAAATAGCTCCATTTGGTAAGTATGCTTTGGCTAGTTGCTGTCTAGGTTTTGTTAAATCTT
>JAYELQ010000285.1:2389-5719 GCA_034717655.1 Campylobacterota bacterium | reverse complement strand
TTGCTAAAAAACATGAAAAGATAAGAACTAGAAAGAAAGTGATCATAGGGACTAAATGCTAATTTAGTAAAGATAAAAAATTTGGTACACTTAAATATAATAGGAGAGATAAAGTGAAAATAAATAAAATTCATATTAAAAATTTTAAAAGTATTACATCTATTAAATTAGAAAATATTTCTAGTTTTTCTATCTTCGCTGGTGCAAATGGCGTTGGAAAAAGTAATATTTTTGAAGCTATAGAGTTTTTTAAAACTATCATACTCTTAGATGCAAATGCTGCTGTTAAACGATATGGTGGATATGATAATATTCATAGTAGAAAAATGATAAATACAAATGCTAGAAAATTTTTATTTGAAATTGAAATTGAAATGAAAGAAAAATATAACTTTAAACTAGAAGTTAATGATCTTGACAAAGAACCTTATCTAAAAGAAACTTTTACAATAAATTCAAAAGTTATTGCTAAAAGAGACAAAGACACTGTTTCAATTCATGGAAAGCCCTTGGATTTAAGTGTATCTAAAGAGCAAACAGTATTAAATCTTGTAGCAAATGAAAGTGGGGATTTTTTAAATTTTATTAAATCAATACAAAGATACACTATAGACCCCAAGCTTGCTAGAGAACCAGATGATTTCACTTCTGATATTATCTTAGATAGATACGCATCAAATATTACTACAGTTTTAGCAAATTTAGAAAAAAGTAGTTCTGATGATGTATTGGAGATAGTAGAAACAATGCAACTTCTTGTGCCAAATCTTGAAAATATAAAAATAAAAAAAGAAAAACTTATCAATAAAATGGTATCTATTTTTAAAGAAAAAGGTTCTAGAAATACTTTCCCTGCGAGATTGGTATCAGATGGAACGATATATGCTCTTTCTATATTGGCAATTATTTATAGTAATAAAAATGGAATTATTATGATAGAAGAGCCAGAAAGAGGATTGCACCCAAAAGCAATAAGTGAATTGGTTGAATTTTTTAGAGAAAAATCAGATTACTTTCCTATTTTCATCAATACACATAATGAGGCTATATTAAAAAAGGCAGCTCCTGAGGAACTATTTATTGTTAATAAAAAAGATGGAAAAACAAATTTATTTAATGTGAGACAAAAGTTTCCACAATATGATTATAAAAAACTAGATTTAAATGAGATGTGGCTTTGTAATATGTTTGGAAGTGGTTTACCATGGTAGATATTGTATTTTTAGTAGAAGGTGAATCTGAAGAGATACTTATAAGTCATCTAAAAGATATAAAATGGTTTGAACAATTTAATTTAAATATAAAATTAATAATAAATGTAGGTGGAAATGGAAATTTTTGTTCACATAATATAGGTAAATTTGTATCTCAAGCAAAAAAGTTAAATCCAGATAGGATTATTATATTTACTGATTTAGAATGTGACAACTGCATAGAGCAAACAAAAGATAGATTAGGTACTTGTGATGATTGTATTGTTATCGTATCACGAAAAGCTTTAGAAGCTTGGTTTTTAGCTGATACATTATTGATGAGCAAAATTACAAGTAATTCTAACTTTTATTATACATTACCAGAATCAACTACAAATATGCCAATAGATACAATAAAGCAAATTTTGACTGAAAACAATGCTAGAGGAACTGGTCCTTCAAAACCTAGATTTATAAAAAGATTGATTACTGAAGGTTTTGATATACAAAGAGCGTCAGAGCATCAAAATGCAAGTAGTATTAATTATTTTATTCAAAAGATTCAATTAATAGGTAGAGAGACATAGTGATCATCAGGGAAAATCCTAAGACTTTTAAATGAAAAATAAAATAACACTAAAAACAAAAAGCAATTTAAACTACGCATTAATTATACTACTATCTACTATTACATTTTGGTGGACTTTTTATATATTTCATATCGATTTTGATATATCTGTTGTAGCTATAGTAGTTGGGTTTCGTATAGTAGCTTCAAGATTTATACTTCAAGACCATAATATGAGTTGGTCAAAGGCTTCTCAAAAGACATTTTTGATAAAAAGTTTTGTATATATAGTGGCATTTTTTGGGTATCTAACTGTATTTTATCAAGAGATTCATGTATATTTTTTAGCATCTGAACTATTTCTATATCTTTTTGCTATAAATTTTATAATGTATGCCTACTATGATATTATCAATAGAAGTGGTGTAAGAAAAACAAAAACTGTAGTGATATATGGTGCAGGTGAAGCTGGGATTAAACTTGAAAAAGAGTTTAAACATAGTGAATATAAGATAGCATACTTTTGTGATGATGATAAAAAACTACAAAGACAAAGTATAGACAATATCTCAATCATAGGTCCAGATGAGATTAAAAAAAGATGTGTAGATACAAAACTAGACCTATTGGTAATCGCAATACCAAGTATTGATAAATCAATTATAAAATCTATCCATACCAATCTTACTGATTGTTTTCATGAGATACAAATACTTCCTGCTATAGATGAGATACTACAAGACACTTCTTATTCTAAACAACTAAAAGATATATCAGTAGAAGATCTACTTGCACGACATCCAAAAGATTTGGATAAAGATGCTATAGCACAGTTTATAAAAGATAAAACTGTACTTATCACAGGAGCAGGTGGAAGTATAGGGAGCGAAATAGTTAGGCAGTGTGTATCTTTTAAAGCGAAAAAGTTAATACTAGTAGATCATAGTGAATTTAACTTGTATCAAATAGAGCAAGAGGTGCTAGGTTTTAGGGGTGAGGGTTTAGGGGTTAGTGTCTTTTGTGTGATGCAGTCGGTTTTGAATATTAAAGCTTTGGAGAAAACATTTGATAAATACAATCCTGATATAGTTATTCATGCGGCAGCTTACAAACATGTACCACTTTGTGAAGAGAATATTGAAGAAGCTATAAACAACAATATAATAGGAACAAAAAATAGTATAGATTTAAGTATAAAGTATGGTGTTGAAAAGTTTGTACTAATCTCTACCGATAAAGCAGTGAGACCTACAAATGTAATGGGTACAACCAAAAGAATATGTGAACTATATGCTACAAATGTGAATAGTAAAGCTACAGAGATAGTAGCTGTACGATTTGGAAATGTATTAGGAAGTAGTGGTAGTGTGATACCTAAGTTTAAAGCTCAAATAGAAGCTGGTCAAAATATAACAGTAACCCATAAAGATATCACTAGATACTTTATGCTTATACCAGAAGCTTGCGAGCTAGTACTTCAAGCAGGAAGTTTAGGTAAAGGTGGAGAGCTATTTATACTTGATATGGGAGAACCTATTAAAATAGTTGATTTAGCTAAAAAGATGATTG
>JAYELQ010000285.1:0-2289 GCA_034717655.1 Campylobacterota bacterium | reverse complement strand
TTTATGCTTATACCAGAAGCTTGCGAGCTAGTACTTCAAGCAGGAAGTTTAGGTAAAGGTGGAGAGCTATTTATACTTGATATGGGAGAACCTATTAAAATAGTTGATTTAGCTAAAAAGATGATTGAGTTAAGTGGAAATGATGATATAGGCATAGAGTACACAGGGTTAAGACCTGGGGAAAAACTATACGAGGAACTACTCATAGATGATAGTAATATATCAACACAATATGAATCTATAACTATAGCTAAACCTACTCATTATGATATAGATAAATTAAGTACTGATATAGATGAATTGGTATATAGCGATAATAGATTAGTCAAACTAAAAGAGATAGTTCCTGAATTTAAGCATATGTTGAATTAGGTTTTAGGGTTTAGCTGTTAGTGAATAGGTTTAATTTTTTTAGATTTGCTTTTTATAGTGCTATTTTGGTTATAGAATTTCTTGCTACAACTACTGTAGAGATAAAACCTATTGAAAACTCATGGGACAAAGCAAATCATTTTATCGCATTTTTTTATTTGTATGTGGCACTTTATTTTGCCTATCCACGATTGGGTAATATAGGCATCATAACTATACTGCTACTATTTGCAATACAAATAGAGATAGTACAATACTTTATACCTGGTAGATATTTTTCACTTTTAGATATAGTGGCTGATGGAGTTGGGATAGTGCTAGGGATGATTATCGTTAGAGTACTTTTGAAGATTAGGCTAACATCCCACCTTTTTAAGATTTAAAAAATAATCTAAACTTCTATAAATTTAATTTTATAGGAGTCCATCTTGGAAGATAATCCAGAAACTGGTGTGGATCGATTTGATGAGGAGCAAGCTTCTATTTTATATGGATTATTTAAAATAGCTTTTTCTTTGTATTTAAGTAGAAGCATAAGATAATAACTTTAAATTTTAATAAACTTGAGGATTATGAATGATTAAGATACCAAATGGAAAATTATTATCTCACGATGATACATCAGCGGCTCAAAAAAGAAAAAAGCTAAGAGATACATTATTAAAAGGAAATACTGTAATAGTAAATACAGGCGAAGTAAAAGCTCAAAATGAAACAAAACCACAAGAGATAAATCAAGTTATTCCAGAAGGAAAACTAGCATACTATTGGTACGAAAACAATGAACCACTTTTAGATGCAGAGATGGAAGCTATGAATACACACTATCCTCAATTTAAATTATCTAAAAATAATGACGGAAGATTGTATTGGATTGGTGAGTTAAATAATATTACAGGTGAAAACTCAAAATGGCATCTTCAAGTAATATATGACAATGATCATCCAAATAATAACTCTTATGGTGGTTCTGTAAAAATATATCCAATAAAACCAGTTCTGGAAGATATGCAAGAACAAATAGGAGAAAGTATTCCACATATATTAAGTGATTCTGATGGATACCTATACATTTGTACAGCTAGAAAAGAAGATATTAGAATTGGGGCTACTACTACAACTGCTGCTTCATCACTAGCATGGGCTGCCAAATGGATTGCCGCTTTTGAATTATGGTTGGCAGGTGGACTTGACAACTAATGGATTTGAATCACGTTTAGTATAAATAGATAGTTTATATCTACAGATGAAAGTAATATTTTCAAATAATGCCTATAGAAGTATTTTAAAAGAGACATATAGTCATGCCAAGGTAGAGACTGGCGGTATATTTTTAGGTCATTTTAAAAATAATACTTGGTATGTAATAGAGATGATTGATCCAGGCTATGAAAATATCACCAGAGAATATGCATACTTTGAATATGATCAAAAATATGTAGAACATCTAACAAATATTAAATCAAGAGAATATAAAAACCAACTTCTACTTTTAGGACTGTGACATAGACACCCTAATAGTATGGATACCTTTAGTACTACCGATGATGATACAAATATTAAGTTTGCAAATATAAATCAATATGGAGCTATATCAGCACTTGTAAATTTAGATCCTGATTTTAGACTAACGGTTTATCATGTAGAGAATAAAACTAGCTTATTTAATACAAGACCAAATTATATAAAGTTATTAGATATAAAATACGGAGATGAATTTATACCTAAAGAGCTTTTAGAAAAAGATAGTATTGATGATTATCTAAAATCTACACATAGCATAATATATAAAAAAGAGATTTAATGAAAAATTTGGGGGTCTAAACACCCTTATTTAAAAAATTATTTTCCATAATTTACTAAGTAAAAATCAACTATTTTAATCTTCAATCCTTTATTAAATCCATTATGTATATT
>JAYELQ010000284.1:0-5734 GCA_034717655.1 Campylobacterota bacterium | reverse complement strand
GTATAAAATAATAAAATTATGATATTATTTTAGAAAATATTTTTAAAAAGGATAATATAATGTATGATGTTTTAATAATAGGAGCAGGAGCTGCTGGATATGGGTGTGCTTTAACTTTAGCTTCAAATGAGAAAAAAGATTGGGCAAAAGATAAAAAGTATCTTATGATAGATGATGGTGATAGTGATATATTAAAAGCTAGATTTTACAACTTAGCAGGAGTTGACTTTGGTATAGGTGGAGATGAACTTTTATCTAAAATGGAAAATCAAATTAAAAATTATAAAAGTTGTGAACTTATAAATGATAGAGTTGTAAAAATAGAAAAAATAGATGATATTTTTAATATCTCAACTTTAAATGGTAGTTTTAAAACAAAAATAGTAGTGATTGCTACAGGTATGCATAAGTTTGATATAGAGTGTGATTTTACAGAGATTTTACCACACGAAGATGTATTAAAACCAAACCTATATTATAAATCCCATAATCCAACCCAATGCAAAACCAATAAGATGAGAATACCAAGCTACTGGTAGTCCTAAAAGTAACGGTGCAAATGATATAAGAATAATCCATACAAATATCCCTTTTCTTTGCTCTATATCTTTTAGAGCGAACCAACCTAAAAGTACAGATATCGCCCCACTAGCTCCCACTACATTTGCCCAATTTGATGTAAAATACATATAAGCTAAAGTTCCAATAGATGTAAGGATACCACCTATAAAATATAAACTTAAAAATCTAGCTTTCCCTATAGCCATCTCTATCATATTTCCAAATTGGTACAATACAAACATATTCATTAGGATATGGGCTATTCCACCGTGAGCAAACATAGTTGATAATAGTTGATAATAAAAACCATTTTCAAAGAAGTATATATTTAATCCTAAATATATATCACCATATTGGATATTATTTTGTATAGCATAGATAAGTAGAGTTATAAATATAAGTATATTTGTCATTGAAAATTTGTTATAAGATAGATTATTCATAGTTTGGTTCCAGTTTTATATTATTTAGTTTATGTGAAAGTTCAATCTGTTTTTTTCTCTCTTCTAAGTATTTTTGATGAGGTGTAAGCTCTACAACTTTTTCTTTTTTTTCTAAGATAAAGTTTGTATATATAATAATAGCTATAGTTATTATAACTATAGTTATTAAAGAATATATATTATTTAAAATAGTACTTTGTTTTCTAGTTGTAACAAAATCTTTACTTATTAAGTCATTTATATGTTTTATTCTATCCATTGTTACTTATTTGTTATTTTCCAACTTTACTTAAAAAATATAATCCAACAGAAAGTGCTGCTATAGATAATGCAAAATATAACATCTCTAAAGGTGTAGAAAAATCAGTATGTAGTACTCTTTGAAAGAAATTAACTACAAGAACCATAATAATAACTTTTGCAATTTTATCTTTTAGTTGGTCTAGTGAATTAATAGATAATATTTTATTGCCAACTTCACTCTCTTCAGCTTGGTCAATAGCACTTATAAAAAGCTCATATAATCCAAACGCAAATATAAATAAAACAACAGCAATAAGATATAAATCAATTGCACCAATAATTTGACTTACAATATCTTGGTGGAAATTTTCAGGGTGAGCGTGTGTTATGATTGTATTAAAAGTATAAACAGCAACTCCCCATATATCTAAAGATGCTACTACAAAAAGTACTATAGCACCTAATAAACCAAATACTACTGCTAATATTATTATAAATCTACTATTCCAAAGAGCCCCTTCAAAAATTTTTTCTAGCATAGCTCTTCCTTTTGTATCTCTATCCATTTTTGAGCAATTCTTACAGAGTTTGTTGCAGCTCCAACTCTTACTTGGTCAGCTGCATTAAACATATGTAGCATATTTGGACTATATATATCTTTTCTTAATCTTCCAACAAAAGTTATATCTGTATCTGTTGACATAATAGGCATAGGGTATATACCATTTGCTATATCATCAGCTACCTCTACATTATCAAAATTATTTAAAGCTTTTTTTACATCATCTAAATCAATATCTACATTATCATTAAATGTGATAGTTATAGACTCACTATGGCTTCTTAAAACAGGAACTCTTACACAAGTAGCAGCAACTGCTATCTCTTTCTTCATAATTTTTTGAGTCTCATTTACCATCTTCATCTCCTCTTTTGTAAATCCATTTTCTTGAGGAGTATCGATATGTGGTATAACATTCATAGCTATTTGATGTAAAAATGCCTCTTTTTTAGTTTCATCTAGTTTAAAAGCAAAGAAGTCTTGCATTTGAGTTACTAGCTCTTCCATACCTATTTTACCAGCTCCAGAAGTAGCTTGATATGTAGATACATCTACCCTTTTTATACCATATAAGTTATCAAGTGGTTTTAAAGCTAATACCATTTGAATTGTTGAACAATTTGGATTTGCTATAATTCCTGTTTCTCTCCAAAGTGCAATATCCTCAGGATTTACTTCAGGAACTACAAGTGGTATATTTGGCTCCATTCTAAAATGGCTAGTATTATCTATAACAACTGCACCACTTTGGACTGCAAACTTTGCAAATTTTGCACTTATACTTCCACCCGCACTAAAAAAAGCTATATCTATTTCGTGTTCTTCAAATACTGTATCTGTTAACTCTACTACAGGATAATCTGTGTTTTTAAATGTTATATTTGTACCTACACTATTTGCACTAGCTAATGGTAAAAGTTCACCAACTGGAAACTCTAAATCTTCCATAACTCTACAAAGCTCTTCACCTACAGCACCTGTTGCTCCTACTATTGCTATATTAAATTTTCCACCCATTTTTATTATTTCTCCTCTTCACTATTTGGTATTAGTTTTCTCTCTTCTAAATCTATACCTGCCATATCATCAGCTAAAGTTATATCTAATTCATCATCTTTCTCTTTTGGACATTTTGCAATACTTACTACTTTATCATCTTTATCTACATTTACAATAGTTACACCACTTGTATTTCTACCAGCTTTTCTAATGCTATTCATATTAACTCTTATCATTTTACCAATAGAAGTAAGAGCCATTAGGTCTTGTTCTGGGTCAACTATAACATTACCAATAACTTTTTTACCAGTTTTTGGACTAAGCTTCATAGATATTACACCCGTTCCTGCTCTATTTGTAAGTCTATAAGCTTCAACTTCTGTTCTTTTACCAACACCTTTTTCACTTACAGTTAATAACTCTTGTTGTTCATTTTCAATAATATCTGCATCAACTACATAATCACTTTCATCTTTAAACTTAATACCTCTTACACCTCTAGTACTTCTACCTTGAGTTCTTGTTTTTGAAATATCAAATCTCACCACTTGCCCAAGTGCTGTAAATATCATAATATATTTTGTTTCTGGCATAGTAATAGATGCCGTTACAATCTCATCTATAACATTACCATCATCATCTGTATCAAGAACAATAGCTCTTACACCATTACTTCTAATATTACTAAATTCATTTAAAGCAGTTCTTTTTAAAATACCTTTTTTAGTAAAGAATGCTATAGATTTATCTTGGGCAAAATCAGTTGTAGGGATAATAGCCATAATCTTTTCATTCTCTTTTAGGTTTATAAGATTTACAACAGCTTTACCTTTTGCAGTTCTCCCACCTTCTGGAATTCTAAATACTTTTAGCCAATATAGTTGCCCTAAATTTGTAACAAAAAGTAGAGTATCGTGAGTATTAGAAACAAAAAACTTCTCTATAAAATCATCATCGTGAGTAGTAACAGCTATTTTACCTTTACCACCTCTTCTTTGTGTTTCATAAGCTTTTATTGGAACTCTTTTTACATAACCATTATGAGTTATTGTTACTACCATTGGTTCATTTGGTATTAAATCTTCTATATCAATATCATCATAGCTATCTTCTATAGTAGTTCTTCTTGGTTCATTATATTTCTCTCTAGTCTCCTCTAACTCCTCTTTGATAATTATATTTAATTTATCTTCAGATTTTAAAATAGATTCTAAATGTGCTATAATTTCTAATAACTCTTTTAGTTCAGCTTCTAGTTTGTCTCTTTGAAGTCCTGTAAGTCTCCCTAATCTCATATCTAAAATAGCTTTTGATTGTATTTTTGATAGGTTGAAGTTTTCACAAAGTTTTTCATTAGCTTCTGTATCATTTATACTAGCTTTTACTATTTTTACAACTTCATCTATATTATCTAAAGCTATTTTTAAACCATCAAGTATATGCGCTCTAGCTCTTGCTTTTTCTAAATCAAAAATAGTTCTTCTAATAATTACTGTTTTTCTATGATTTAAAAATATATTTAATATTTCAGAAAGATTAAATATTTTTGGTTCTTTATTGTGAACAGCTAAAAGTATAATACCAAAAGTTGTTTGAAGTGGTGTAGCTTTATACAGATTATTCATAACAATCTCTGACATAGCATCTTTTTTAAGCTCTATTACAACTCTTGTACCATCTCTATCTGATTCATCTCTTACTTCACTAATACCCTCAATTGTTTTATCTTTAGATAAGTTTGCTATTTGTTCTATTAATCTTGCTTTATTTACTTGATAAGGTAACTCATCAAGAACTATAACATCTTTTTTACCTTTAGTTTCTATATGATGTTTAGCTCTTATTTTAACTTTTCCACGACCTGTTTTATAAGCATCTGTAAAACCTTGTCTTCCAAATATAGTAGCTCCTGTTGGAAAATCTGGACCTTTTACAAATTGCATCAACTCAATAGAATCTGCATCAGGATTATCTACAAGATGTATTAAAGCATTCATAACTTCAGTAGGGTTATGTGGGGGTATTTTTGTAGCCATACCAACAGCAATACCTTCACTACCATTGATAAGAAGAGTTGGCATTCTAGTTGGTAAAACAGATGGCTCAGACCCAGTATCATCATAAGTAGCTACATGGTTTACTGTATCTTTATCTATATCTTTTAATAAATCTTCACTAAGTCTTGTCATTCTAGCTTCTGTATATCTCATAGCAGCAGCATTATCACCATCTACACTACCAAAGTTACCTTGTCCATCTACAAGTGGAACTCTCATAGCAAAATCTTGAGCCATTCTTACAAGTGCATCATATACAGAACTATCTCCATGTGGGTGGTACTTACCTATTACATCCCCGACAATTCTTGCTGATTTTTTATAAGGTGTTTTTGATGTCATATTTAAGTCGTGCATAGCATATAGTATTCTTCTATGAACAGGCTTTAGTCCATCTCTAGCATCTGGTAATGCACGACCAATAATAACACTCATAGAGTAGTCTAAATATGAAGCTTTTATAGAGTCTTCAATCTTAATATTAATAATATCTTGTGCGTCTGGTTTATTTTCCATAAATAATAAATTACCTTTTTTTATATAAATTAATTTACATTATTATATCTAAAATTATCTTAAAAGGTGGAATATGGGAAGAGTTTCAAATATATTTTTTATTAAACCTCTTCACAAACTTTCATCTCCCAACCGTGAAAAATAAGTATAACTTTCTTAAGTTCTAACCCTTTATCTGTATGCTCTGTTACAAGAGTATCTTTTTCATACTTTTCTAATTGTTTTATAGCTTCTGATTTTAAAGATTTTATAGTTTTATCATCTGCTTTATCTGTAAGTTTTATATATTTAAATTCTAGTAATCCAACATATTTAACATAAGGATTAAATGGTTTTATTAATATATCTGCAAA
>JAYELQ010000283.1:0-5757 GCA_034717655.1 Campylobacterota bacterium | reverse complement strand
AAATAACTCTATTACTCTAAAATCAATAGATGCAAAATATAATAATAACACTTATTTAGCACTATTAGATAATAAAGACTTTGTACCTGAAAATATGGAAGTTGTTATAGAAGATAAAAAAGTAGATTTTGATAGTGCTAAACAGATGAGATTATCTTTACAAAATCCAAATTTAAAAGATACATATCAAATTGAAGCTTTGGCATATAGAGATGGTAAAGAGATAAAGGGTCAAAAATTTGATGATGATATACCTACACTTTTAAGTAAAATGAAAAGTGCAAAAATAGATAATAAAAAATGGTTATTTACAATAGGGATTGAAAATTATAATGAAACAGATGATATAAAATATGCAAAAAGAAGTGCTTTAGCTTTTAAAAAAGTTGCTAAAAAAACTTTGGGTATCAAAGAGAGAAACTCTTATACTCTTATCAATAACAAAGCTACAGGGACTGCTATAAAAAATAGATTGAAGATGTTGTTAAGTGAAGTTAAAAAAGGTGATACTATCTATTTTTATTATAATGGACACGGTATCCCCGACCCATCTAAAAGTGGAGAACCTTATATGTTGCCTAGTGATGGGATACCTGATTTTATAGTTAGTGAAAAAGCATTTAGTTTGAAAAATATATATAAACAACTAAGTGATAGTAAAGCTGATAATGTTGTAGCATTTGTAGATAGCTGTTTTAGTGGAGCTACTGATGGAGTTAGTATCATAAAAGGGGTTGCAGGGTCAAGACTTGTACCAAAAAAAGTAAATTTTGATAAATCAAAAATGGTAGTTTTAACTGCTGGACAGAAAAAACAATATTCAAATATGTATCAAGAGAAAGGGCATAGAATGTTTAGTTATTTTGTTATGAAATCACTTTTAAGTGGTAAAAAAGATATAGATGATATATATAAAGAGATATCTTATAAAGTTAGTGATAAATCTAATGAATTAGGTGCTTTGAAGAAACAAGAACCAACTATTAATGGTAATAGAGATATAAAATTGTAATATGATATATTTAAAGAATAAATTATTATATATACTTATTTTTCAATTAACACTATTTGCAACACCCCCAAACTGGTATATTAATAATGATATACCATATTTAGATTATGAGTTAATAGGTTATGGGGAGGGGGCTACACAACAAGAAGCTAAAAGAGTAGCTAGAAACGATATATCTACTACTTTATCTGTAAAAACAAAATCAAATTTAGATATTAAAAAAATAAGCTCAAATAATTATTATTCTAAAGATATACAACAAAATATAAATGAAAAATCTTCTATAGATTTAAGAGATTTAGTTGTTTTGAAGTCTGGTTTTTTTGATGGTAAATATTATGTTGCATTGAAATATATAAATTTACCTTTTTCAAAAAGGGTAAGATTGGGATTTGAAAATATAGATAATATAAAACAAGAGAATAATAAATATCTTTTAAAAACTTTATTGCTTCAAGAGTTAAAAGATGAGTTTGGTTTTTATCCAAAAATAAAAATATATAGAGATAATTTAGTTATAGATAATAAAAGTTTTAGAATTGATGATGAGCTGTTAAAAAAACTTTTCATCTCTACTTCTAGTGAATATTTACAAGTAAATCAACCTAATATAATAAAAAATGGTGAGTTCTTTTTTATAAATATCAAAGTTGCTAAAAGTGGATATCTTTCATTAATTCAAATTGAGCAAAACGGTGCAACATCTGTATTTTTTGCTAATAAAAAAGTAATTAAAGATATAGAGTTAGAGTATCCAAATAGAGATGATTTTGAAGGGATAGAGGGTTATTTAAAAGATGGAGTTGATAAAGTAAATGATTTGAATATTGCTATTTTATGTCAAGAGAAAAAAGATTTTAGTTATTTTGATTATCTATCATATAAAAAAGAGAATTTTGCTAAAGTTTATGGGGATTTTTTCCATAAAATTAATAACTGCGATATCACAACTAAAAGAATTACTATTTTAAGATAGAAAGAGTTTTATAACTATAACTCTTCTATTGAATAGTTAAATATAAGTAATTTATCTATCTTTATCAGGTGCTGTAAATATAGCTAACCATCTTAATATAAATAAAAATAATAAAACACCACTAAATATCAAAATATGGAAGTTTGTACTACTACTTAGTAGAGCTTCTACACTTGTTAGGTCTTCTTTATTTATTTTTACAACATTTACAATAAATTCCCTAAGAGCCAAAATAATAAAAGCATCAATTAAAATCCTTATCTTTATCTTTTGTTCTCTTAAAAAACCAATAACAGCACGAACAATTTCTAACATAATTATAAAATATAATAGTCCTATGATAATCTCTATCATCTTATCTGTAGCAATAGCTACACCAAAAAGGGTGATAGCTAATATCAATTCTATATAATATTTATTATTAAAAAATTTTTTTATTTTTATCAAATTTAAGTCCTTATATTATTTTTTTACAATTTTAACAATATTAACTTAAATAGTAGATTATATTTTAATTAACTTTTTATATAATTTGAATATACTGTTTTATATAAAAATTAAGATATGGAAAAAATATGGCAAAAAAGAAATCATCAATATTTGAGTGTCAACATTGTGGAGAACAAAATGCAAAATGGTTAGGGAAGTGTCCTAGCTGTGGAGGTTGGGATAGTTTTGTAGAATTAACAACTCAACAAAAAGAGGTGATGGTAAAAGTTGCAAAAGCTTCAAAAGAGACCTCTAAAGCTACACCTATTACACAAATTCAAGAAGATAATGTAACAAGATTTTCAACAAAAAATGAAGAGTTTGATTTAGTATTAGGTGGTGGGGTGGTTCCGGGTAGTCTTACACTTATAGGTGGAAGCCCCGGAGTAGGTAAATCTACTTTACTTCTTAAAATTGCTGGAAACTTAGCTAAAAGTGGGAAAAAAGTACTTTATGTATCTGGTGAAGAATCAGGTGGTCAAATAAAAATGAGAGCAACTAGACTTGGAGCAAATGAAGATGACCTTTATCTTTTATCTGAGATATCACTTGAAGCTATACAAGATGAGCTTTTAAGACAAGATTATGAAGTAGCTATTATTGATTCTATCCAAACTATATACTCAGATAAATTAACTTCAGCCCCAGGGAGTGTATCTCAAGTGCGAGAGATAACATTTGAGCTTATGAGAAAAGCAAAAGAATCTGAGATAGCTATGTTTATTATTGGACATATCACCAAAGATGGAAGTATTGCAGGACCTAGAGTTTTGGAGCATATGGTTGATACTGTGTTGTATTTTGAGGGGGAGAGTTCAAAAGAGATAAGAATGTTAAGGGGTTTTAAAAATAGATTTGGTAGTACAAGCGAGATAGGTATTTTTGAGATGACACGAAATGGATTAGAGAGTGCAAAAGATATAAATAGAAGATTTTTTGATTCTACAAAGGCTCAAAGTGGTAGCTGTCTTACTGTAGCTGTTGAGGGTAGTCGTGCTTTAATTCTTGAAGTTCAAGCCCTTGTAACAGATTCTACATATCCAAACCCAAAAAGAAGTGCTACGGGGTTTGATACAAATAGATTAAATATGCTTTTAGCATTACTTGAAAAAAAGTTAGACTTACCTTTGAACTCTTATGATGTATTTGTTAATATAAGTGGTGGTATAAAAGTAAAAGAGAGTTCTTGTGATTTGGCTGTTGTTGCTGCTATTATTAGTAGTTTTAGAAATAGACCAATATCAAAAGAGACTATCTTTATAGGTGAAGTTAGTTTAACAGGTGAGATAAAAGATGTTTATAGTATGGAAACAAGATTAAGAGAAGCATCTTCTCAAGGTATCACAAAAGCTATTATTGCTCAAAAACCATCTACTAAAACAGATTTAAAATGTTTTGAAGTTGATGAGGTTATTAAGATGTTGGATTTATTTTAATACTTTGGAAATATAAAAAGGAAAGAATTATGCAAAAATTACCAATAGGAAAAAGTGATTATAAATCTATAATAGAAGATGGATATTATTATATAGATAAAACAATGGGGATTAAAGAGCTAATGGATGCTAGTGGAGAAGTGATATTACTTCCTCGACCTAGAAGATTTGGAAAAACTCTTTTTCAAACTATGCTTTATTATTTTTTTGATATTAATGAGAGTGATGAGAGTATCTATAAAGATAAAGCTATTTATAAAACAGATACTTTTAAAAATCATTTTGGTAAATATCCTGTAATTTATCTTACATTTAAAGATATAAAAGAACCAAATATTGAGTTGACATTTCAAAAGATGTATGATTTAATAGATTTTGAGATATCAAGATATGTAAAAGATATAGATAAACATTGTGATAAATTAAATCCAAAAGAGCTTAGGAGTTATGAAAAACTTAAATCATTTGAAGCTAATAGAGGAGATTATGAGCAAAGTTTAAAAATATTATCAAAATTACTATTTTTTACTTATAATCAAAAAGCAATTTTATTAATAGATGAGTATGATACACCTATACAATCTGCATTTTTAAAAGGTTATTATGAAGATGTGATAGATTTTTTTAAGCCATTTTTAGGCTCTGTTTTAAAAGATAATGATAGATATCTAAAAAAATCAGTTTTAACAGGAATTTTAAGAGTATCAAAAGAGTCTATGTTTAGTGATTTGAATAATATAGATACAAATACAATACTTGATAATAGTTTTAGTAGTTGTTTTGGTTTTACTATAGATGAAACTAAAAAAATGTTAATAGATTATGATTTGGAAAATCAAACAGAAGAGGTTATCAATTGGTACAATGGATATATATTTGGAGATACTACTATCTTAAATCCTTGGAGTTTAATTAATTTTACTTATAAAAAAGTTTTTAATGTATATTGGGCTCAAACAAGTTCAAATGAGATGATAAGAACACTTATAGAAAATTCTAATAGCTTTAAAGAAAATCTTGATGTTTTATTAAATGGTGGAGCTATTGAACAAAGAATAGATAGTAATATAACTTTTAAAGAGAATAATTTTTATTTTAAAGATAGTTTACTCTATTCATTTTTATTCTTTAGTGGGTATTTAAGATGTAATGAAAAGAGTAGAACTGCTCCATTTATTTGTAAATTATCTTTAGTAAATAAAGAGATAGAGTATATATTTGATACTATTATTCAAGATTGGATAGAGGAAAGTTTTGAAAATAACAAACTTCAAATGATGTTAAAAGCTTTGATTAATAGTGATTTAAAATTATTTGAAAGAGTTTTTAGTGAGTTTGTAAGGGATACTTTATCTTTTTATGATGTAGGTAAAAAAGTAGAAGCTGTATATCATGCATTTTTATTGGGACTTTTGGTAAATTTAAAAGATTATGAAATAATATCAAATAAAGAAGCAGGATATGGAAGAGTTGATATTATAGTAGTTCATAAAACAAATTTAGATAAACCAGCTATAGTTATGGAGCTTAAAACTATAGATGACTTTGAAGAGGAAGATAAAAATAGTGCTTTAGAGAGTGCTGTAAAACAGATAAAAGAGAAAGATTATATAAGTTATTGTAAAAATAGAGGGTATAAAAATATCACTGCTTTTGGTGTGGTATTTGATGGTAAGAGAGTTTGGATAAAAGGAGTTTAATAGTGAAAAAACAAAAGTTACCAATAGGAAAAAGTGATTATAAATCTATAATAGAAGATGGATATTATTATATAGATAAAACAATGGGGATTAAAGAGCTAATGGATGCTAGTGGAGAAGTGATATTACTTCCTCGACCTAGAA
>JAYELQ010000282.1:0-5811 GCA_034717655.1 Campylobacterota bacterium | reverse complement strand
GAGATGCATTACAAACAAAAGGTATAACTGCTTTATCTTTAGCTTTAATTGTTATTTTAATTTATGTATCTTTTAGATTTGAATGGCGATTTGCGGTAGCTTCTATATTAGCTTTAATTCACGATATTAGTATAGCCCTTGGTGCTATTGTACTTTTTAGTATTGATGTAAATCTTGATATTTTAGCAGCTATTCTAACCATACTTGGATACTCTTTAAATGATACTATTATTGTATTTGATAGAATTAGAGAGGGTGTAAATACTTCAAAAGAGAATGAGTTAGATTCAGTTGTAAATGAATCAGTATCTCAAACATTAAGTAGAACAACTCTTACTTCACTTACAACATTTTTAGTTGTATTAACTTTATATATATTTGGTGGAGAGATTATAAGTGGATTTAGTTTTACATTATTAATAGGTGTAATAGTTGGTACATATAGTTCTATATTTATAGCAGCTTCATTTTTAGTTCAATTAAAATTCTCTATATCTAAATATAGAGCTGGTGAAGCTTTAAAAGAGCAAAGAAAAAAAGAAAAAGATAGAATGAGAGCTCAATTTGAGCAAGGTACAGTTTAAAAAAGGTTAAAATTTGGTTTATTTTATATTATATCTATTTTTAGAAGTTATGATATCTGCAGAGATAGCTAGTTTGATAGGTGGTTTAAACACTTTTTTAGAGATTATTATCTCAGCATTTATAGGTATACTAATACTTAAAAACTTCCATTTTTCACTTCTTGATAGTATAAAAGAAGCTAGTATGGGTGAGATTTCACAAGAAGAGTTTATAAAAACAAATGTAGGTAAAGGGATAGGTGCTTTACTTCTAATAGTACCTGGTTTTTTTACAGATATAATTGGAGTACTTTTACAATTTGGATTTTTAACTATGATTTTTACGAAAATTTTTAGTTTCAAATCACCTACTAAAACAAATGGTTACTCTACAGAGTTTGATACAACACAACCAAATCTTAACAACACAACATATAAAGGGGGAAAGAATAATGAAATCATTGATGTTGAAATCGTTGACGATAACAGCTCTACTAAGCAGTAATTTAGTAGCAAATAATATTATAGATAATAAGGTTATATCATTTGAGAAAAAGAAAATAACTCGTATTGTAAAAAGAGATCCAAATATAAAACTTATTGATATGGAAATGGTTTTAAAAAAAGATTTAAATTATAATGGCTGGAAAGGTTATGTTTTTAATCTAAGCTTAGAAGCAAAAGGTAAAAAAGTAGAACAAAAATATTATACATTTTCAGATGGTAAAATGATTACTCACGAACTTATAAATATTGATACTAAAATGTCATATAAAGATGAGATGTATCCTAAACTATCAAAAAAATATTTTTCAAAAGAGCATCTTATAGCAGGTGATGCTAATGCAAAACACTCTTTAGTAATATTTAGTGACCCATTATGTCCTATTTGTGTAGATGAGATACCTATGGTTATGAAAGATATTATTAACAATCCAAAAAATATTGCTTTATACTATTTTCATATGCCTTTAGATATGCATCCAACTGCATCTACTTTAGTAAAAGCTTCAATGATAGCTTCTAGTATGGGTATAAAAAATGTAGATTATAAACTATATAATGCAAATAGTAAATATTTTTATGGGGAAGATAAAGATAGAAAATATGACCCATATAAAGAGAGAGACCATAAAAAAGCATTAAAATATTTTAATGATATATTTAATACAAATATAACTATGAATCAAATAAATAATAAAAAATGGAATGATAAATTAAAATATGATATAAAAATGGCAGAAGAGGCTTTTGTTGGTGGAACACCTACAATGTTTTTTGATGGTGAGATAGATAAAAGAAGATATAAATACGAAAAATATTTAAAATAATATAGGAAAAGAAGTTGGAAAAACTAATAATAGCAACAAGAGCTAGTGATTTAGCTCTTTGGCAAGCAAACTATGTAAAAAATCAAATTGAAGAATTTTATCCAGATATTGAAGTTGAACTAAATAAAATAGTAAGTAATGGAGATAAAGTTTTAGATAAACCTCTTGCTTTAATAGGTGGAAAAGGTCATTTTACAAAAGAGCTAGAGGATGAGATGTTAGCAGGAAATGCCCACTTAGCTGTTCATAGTTTAAAAGATGTTCCTACTTATATGCCAGATGGATTAGAGCTAGTTGCTATTTCAAAAAGAGCAGAGCAAAGTGATGTATTATTATCGCACACCTATAAAAACTTAGATGAGTTACCAAAAGGGGCTATTGTTGGTACAACTAGCCTTAGAAGAAGAATGCAACTTCTAAATAAAAGACCTGATTTAAAAGTAAAAGATTTAAGGGGTAATGTAAATACAAGACTTAAAAAACTAAAAGAGGGGCAATATGATGCTATAATATTAGCATATATTGGTCTTGATAGATTGGATTTATTAAAAGATATACCTTTTGTTGAAAAGCTATCTTTAGATATGATGATACCACCTATGGGTCAAGCATCTTTAGGTATTCAAATAGTTGCATCTAATGATAAGGTAAGAGAGATATCTTTAAAACTAAATGATAAAAATAGTTTTATTTGTACTAAAGTTGAAAGAGATTTTATTAGTAAAATAGAAGCAGGTTGTTCTGCCCCAGTTGCTTGTAATGCAACTATTCAAAATGCTAAAATAAAACTAAGAGTTATGATAGGTTATCCAGATGGAACAAATATAATAACTAAAAATACATCATCAGATATCTCTGATTATAATAAACTAGGAGTTGATTTAGCACAAAAGTTTATAAATGATGGTGCTATAGAGTTACTTAAAAATGCTCAATCTATTGCATTTAAAGATAAGATGCCACAAAGAATATAATTTAATGTTAAATAATATTAATATAGAAGATATAAAACTTATTGCACTAAAAGCTAGTTATAAAGTGATGGATATTTATAACCAAGAGTTTAAAATAGAGTATAAAAATGATAATTCACCTTTAACAAAAGCTGATTTAGAAGCAAATAAGATAATTTGTGATAATTTACAAAAACTATATCCAACTATACCTATTATGAGTGAAGAGAATAAACAAATAGATTATGATATTAGAAAAGATTGGGATTACTATTGGTGTATAGACCCTATAGATGGGACAAAAGAGTTTATAAAAAAAAATGGTGAGTTTACAATAAATATTGCACTTATTTATAAAAATGAACCTATATTAGGTGTAGTGTATGCACCTGTTTTAAATGATATGTATAGTGCAAAGAAAAATGAAGGAGCTTTTAAAAATAATCAAAAGCTACCTTTATTTATAAATAAAAATAAAAAAGAGAAACTATTTGTAGTTGCTTCAAAATCTCATCTTTCTACTCAAACTCAAGAGTTTATAGATAACCTTGATACAAAAGAAGTATCTCAAATATCAAAAGGTAGTAGTTTAAAATTATGTATGGTTGCACAAGGTATAGCAGATATATATCCAAGACTAGCCCCAACTATGGAGTGGGACACCGCAGCTGCTGATGCAATAGTAAGAGAATCTGGTAAAATGAGTTATCAATTTGATAATAATAACCCTATTACTTATAATAAAAAAGATTTATTAAATCCTTGGTTTATAGTAAAATAATATAAAAAAGGTAAAATATGAAAAACTTTATAGAAAAATATACAAAAGAGCTTATATCATTATTAGAGAATATTGATAAAGATGCAATAATAGAGATTGAAAAAGCATTAGAAAGTAGTATAGATAAAAATTCAAAAGTTTATATATTAGGAAATGGTGGTAGTGCTGCAACTGCTTCTCATATGGTAATGATGTGGCTCAAACACAAGATACTATAGAAAACTTTTGTCAAAAAATAAAAATAGGTAAAAAAGCTCAAATAACAGATGATTTTATGATAATTGCTAGAATAGAGAGTCTTATATTAGAACAAGGTATGGAAGATGCTATAAGAAGAGCAAAAGCTTATATAGAAGCTGGAGCTGATGGTATTATGATACACTCAAGAGCAAAAGAGCCTGATGAAGTATTAGAGTTTTGTAAAATAATAAGAGAATATAATGAACATATACCAATAGTAGTTGTACCAACATCTTACAACCAAATAACGGCAAAAGAGTTAAGTGATGCAGGTATAAATATAGTGATATATGCAAATCATATGTTAAGAGCTGCTTATCCGGGTATGATGAATGTAGCAAAATCTATTTTAGATAATGATAGAAGTAAAGAGGCTGAAAAAGATTTATTATCTATTAAAAAGATATTAGATTTAATTCCAGGGACTAGATAATGGCATTAGATACAAAAGAGTTTATAAATAAAATTATAGAAAATAGATATACCCATTTATGTGTAGTTCCTTGTAGTTTTGCAAAATATGTTATAAACGAGGCTATAAATAATCCAAATATAGAATATATACCTAGTGCTAGTGAAGCAGTAGCTGTTTCTATTGCATCTGGTCTTAAAATGTCAGGGGCTAAACCAATAGTAATAGTACAAAGTTCAGGTCTTACAAATATGGGTTCTTCTATCACTAGCTTACTAAAGCCTTATGATATAACTTTTCCAATATTAACATCTTGGAGAACATATAAAGATGGAGATAGTGAGATACAACACCAACATTTAGCTACAGAGCTTCCAAAACTAATAGAAGCTTATGGATATAAACATACTATTTTAAGTCAAGATAATTTAGATAACTCAATAGAACAAATAAATTTTTGTGACAATAACTTTACAATAGGTGTAATTAAAAAAGATACTTTTAGTAAAGTTGAGTTAAAAGATGAACATAAAATAGATTTATCTTCTTATATACCTAGAAGTAAATTCTTAATATCTCTTAATGAAAAATTTAAAAATAAAGATACTTTATTTATAGGGACTACAGGAAATACAGCAAGAGAGATGTATAGTTTTATGCCAGATACTGACAACTTTTATATGGCAGGAAATATGGGTGGTGCTTTAAGTCTTGGATTAGGTAGTGCTATAGCTGGAAAAAGAGTTATTGTTTGTGGTGGTGATGCTGAATTTGTTATGCATATGGGTGGACTAACAACTACCGGAAGATATAAAAATATTAATTTAACATATATACTATTTGATAATGAACAAAATAAATCAACAGGTGGTCAAAACACTTACCAAAATCATATAGATTATATATCTATAGCTAAAGCTTCTGGAATGAATACGATAGAGAAAACAATCACCTCAATTGAAGAGTTTTCAAACTCTATAGATTTACTATCTATAAAAAAAGGTATAAATTTTATATATGTTAAATGTGGTATAGATAATGAAACACCAAGACCACCTATAGATATAGTAAAGGTAAATAGTTTTGGATAATAATTTTAAATATCATATGCCTACAAAAATTATATATGCAAATAATGAATTAAATAATATAGATAAATATATAAAAAAGTAAAAAGGGGAGTGATAGATAAAATAAAATCATTAACTCCTAATATAATTGAAGTTATTTCAGATATACAATCTCATCCAGAATTTAAAGATTTAGAGATTATATATAATAAAATAAAAAATATTGATTTTAAATTGATTTTAGCAATTGGTGGTGGTAGTGTACTTGATGCTTCTAAATTCTTTAGTGTTTATAATAAAACTAAAAATATAAATTTTGTGACAGATATAATAAAAGTTGACATACTCCCCATAGCTAAAGCAAGGGGATTCTTCCCTTTCCTAAAGTGAGATGGATTTAGCTATCTACAAAACTAGGCTACAGAAGTAGCTCTTACAGTTTCTCCTGCTAGAGTTGATGT
>JAYELQ010000281.1:0-5827 GCA_034717655.1 Campylobacterota bacterium | reverse complement strand
CCTGAAGTTATGATAAGATTAACAGATGATAGAATACTTTTAAGACCAATAGCAGGGACTAGAAAGCGTGGTAAAACTATAGAAAAAGATAAAGCTATGGAAGAGGAGATGCTCAACGACCCAAAAGAGGTAGCAGAGCATGTTATGTTAATAGATTTAGGTAGAAATGATGTAGGGAGAGTTGCAAAAGCAGGAACTGTAGAGGTTACTGGTCAAATGAGGGTAGAGAGATATTCTCATGTTATGCATCTTGTATCTGATGTTGAGGCTTATTTAGATGAAAAATATGATATGTTTGACCTTTTTGCTTCAACTTTCACAGCAGGTACAATGACAGGTGCTCCTAAAATAAGAGCTATGGAACTTATAGCTCAGTTTGAGAAATTAAAAAGAAGTTTTTATAGTGGGAGTATAGTTTATTTTGGTTTTGATGGTCATATGGATAGTGCTATAACTATAAGAACTACTATGATAAAAGATGATACTGTTGTATTTCAAGCAGGGGCTGGTATTGTAGCTGATTCTATATCTGAACTAGAATTTTTAGAAGTAAAAAATAAACTAGCTGCAAATATAGGAACATTAGAGGATTTATCTAAAATAGAATAATTATTAATTTAAATTTTCTGTTTTAATTCTACTTTGTATATCAATATCATTAATAGATACAAAATCTTTTTTTTGATATTGTTCTACAGCAACTCTACCTATCATAGCTGCATTATCACTGCAATATTTTAATTCTGATAATAAAATATCATATATATTAAACTCATTTAGTAACTTTTCACATCTAGTTCTTAATTCTATATTAGCACTAGCCCCACCAACAATAGCAAATCTTTTTATAGGTGATTTTTTAAGATATTTTTTTAATTTCATAATAATATGTTCAACAGCTACTGATTGAAAACTTGCACAAATATTTGATACTATCTCATCTGATAATTTATTATTATTTTTATTATTATTTTCCTCTTTTATAATAGCTAATCTAACAGCATTTTTTAATCCACTATAACTAAACTCTATATTTGGACTTTGCCTAAGTGGTATAGGAAAATTATAACTATTACTATCCCCATCTAAAGCATATTTTTGAATGATAGGACCACCGGGATAACTAAACCCTAACATTTTAGAAACTTTATCAAAACTTTCTCCAAAACTATCATCAATAGTTGTAGCTACTACTTTCATATTATTTAAACTGGTAGCTTCTATTATTTGAGTATGTCCACCTGAAACTAATAAAACAGTACAAGGAAGCTGAACCTCTTTTTTTTCTATAAATAGTGAATATATATGACCTTTTAGATGATTTACAGCTATTAAAGGGATATCCAAAGAGATACTTAAAGCTTTTGCCATAGATACCCCCTCTGTTAGAGTTATCCCTAACCCAGGTGCATTTGTAACTGCTATAGCTTTTAAATAGGGAAAGTACTCTTTACACTCTTGTAATATCTTAGGTAAAGCTTCTATATGAAGTCTAGCAGCCAATTCAGGGACTACACCACCATAAACACTATGCTCTAACTCTTGAGATATCTTTTTGTGAAATATCAACTCTTTTGTTTCTATATTTGTGATAGCTATTGCACTATCATCACAACTAGATTCTATACTTAAAATCATATTAACCTTTCTTTTACATCATCATATATATGGTAATTTATAAATATCTCTATTTTGTTTTTACTAATCTCCTCTAATATTATAATTGTAGATAAATCATAAAAATTACTTTTTGTTATTTTATCTCTTAGTTTTAATTCATCTTCAAACTTTGGTGGATTATATATTAGTTCTAAAATATTTTTATAATTAGTTTTTAAAAAATTATTTAGATATTTTAATGTAACTATTTTAATCTCATCTCTATTAAAATAATATATATCATCTATAGACTTTTCTATTCTACCATTTGATTTTTTATTTTTAAGTGTAGAGTATGGTAAAAAATAAGAATTTACTATTTCTTTATTAATAAATAGTTTTGCATTTAGTAATCTATAGTTTAGAAATCTCTCTTTTATAATATTAAATTTTTCTAAACTATCTCTTTTTTTATATAACTCTAATCTAGCTTCTATAGAAGATGGAAGTATTTGTTTATTTATTGGAGATATAAGTTCATCTGCTAGTTTCTCTTTAGATAATCTTTGTGCATTTAATGCAAACATACAGCCACAATAGTTTTGACGATAAAGATTATTTTTTTTAACCTCTTTTCCTTGCATCTCTACACCATTTCCACTTCTATAATCTTTAAATATAAACTCACAGTTATATTCTTTTTCTAGTTCTTTACCAATATTTAGTAATTTATCTTGTGATTTTTTTGGGCTTATTAGAAGTGTAGTTGTAAATTTATTATGATTTAACTCTATTGCTTTTTCTACAGTTACTTCAAGTCTTCTATAAAAGCATATATCACATCTATCCCCTTTTTCAGGTTCATTTTCAAATCCTTTGACAATATTTAGCCAATTTTCTAAATCATAAGAACCCTCTATTAGCTTTATTCCTAGTTTATTACAACTATATTTAACATCAAGGTATCTTAATTTATATTCACTATAAGGGTGTATATTTGGGTCATAAAAAAATCCAACTAAATTTTCAGTTGGATAATCTTTTTTTATTCTTTGTAAAAAGTAGTGACTATCTACACTACAACAAATATGTATTAACATTAGAGTTTATGATATATTTAATGTTTTAAATACTTTATCTTGAACATCTTTTAAACTATCAAAAGGTTTTGTAAGATAATTTTTTGCACCAAGCTTATGTGCTTCTATTGTTCTTTCTAATGTTGTAAATGCTGTCATCATTATAACTTCTGTATCAGGTTTAGTATCTTTTATATTTGCTAGCACCTCTAATCCATCCATTTGAGGCATCATAATATCAAGTAATACTAAATCCACTCCACCTTGTTTTACTTTATTTAAACCATGAATAGGGTTATTAAATACTTCAATATCTAATTTCCCCGACCTACTTAAAAACCTATTTAATACATCTAGTATATCATTTTCATCATCAATTATTATAATTTTTTTCATTTTAAATCCTTCTTTTGTTTTATAAAACTATTCCACTTATAGCACCAATAATTCCACCAAATACTCCACCCCAAACAACTAGCCATCCTAAATGCTCTTTTATCATATTTTGTACTAGCTCTTTTACCATTTTGGGGGTTAATTCATTAAGTCGATTTTCTACAACAATATTTATTTTATCATATATTTGATTATGTATATCGCTATTTTGTAAACTTTTTTGTAACTCTTTTTGAAAGCTATCTGTATGTACTATCTCATTTATAGCTTTTTTTATTTTTTTCTCAAAAGGTTCTTTTAATGGTTCTAGTGCTTTTTCTCCACCAACCATAGCTAACATTCCACCAAAAGATGATTCTATAACTGTTTGTTTTAAGTTTGTAAAAGCTAAAGAGAAATCTGTTTTTTCTATAATATTTTCAAAATTAAACTTTTTACCCTCATCTTTTAATTCATCATCAAAAAACTTTTGTAAATTCTCTTTTGTAAAGAACTGTATCATAATTAGGTTATGAATAGATTTTTTAAATTCATCAAATCTATTTTCAACTACACCACTTCCATATAAAAATGGTACTTTTTCAAAAAGCATATGTATAGCTAACCAATTTGTAATAGCACCACTTAGAGAAAATAAACCAATAGTAAGGATAATATCATTAGATGATATTACTCCTAATAATATTATTATAATTGATATAATATTTGTAATAAAGCTTTTATTCATATCTTATATTACCAATATGTATCTATATCAAACATAGGGTGAGGTCTAGAATTTTCATCATCTTTTGGACCAAGATTTTCTATACCTGCACCTATATCACTATATTTCTCTTTTGTTCCATCCGTTAGCATACCAACTCCTATAATAATAATAAAAAATATACTTATAATATAAACTATAATTTCGCTTTCTATTTTTAAGTTAAATTTTTTATTTAAAATAGTTACAATCTCTTTTCTTATTATAAATACAATAACTAAAATTGCTAAACTTAATAAAAATGATATTATAGTCATACTATTTTATACCTCTTTTGAAGCTAAGAACTCTTCATAAGAACCACTAAAATCTATAATAGTTCCATCTTCTTGTATCTCTATAATTCTATTTGCATAAGCATCAAGTAGCTCTCTATCGTGAGATACACAAATAACAGTACCCTCATAAGCTAAAAGCCCTTCACCTAAAGCAATAATAGCTTCTAAATCAAGATGATTTGTAGGTTCATCAAGAACTAAAAAGTTTCTTTTCTCTAGCATAATTTTACTTAGCATCATTCTATGTTTTTCACCACCACTACAGTTAATAACAGATTTTTCTTGCTCTTGACCATTAAAAAGCATTCTTCCTAAACAGTTTCTTATCTCACTAATATCAGCATCTCTATCAAAATCTCTTAACCAGTCATAAAGTGTAATATCACCTTTAATTAGGTCTGTAGTATTTTGTGGAAAATAACTAACTTGTGCAGTTGCTCCCCATTTTACTTCTCCACTATCTGGTTTTAATTGTTCCATTAAAATTTCACATAAAGTAGTTTTACCAGCTCCATTTGGTCCAATTAAAGCTATTTTATCTTTTTTCTCTAGCATAAAATTGATATCATTAAGTACAACTTCCCCATCATAACTTTTAGATATATCTTTAATCTCTAAAACCTCTTTACTTATAGGTTTTTCTTGTTTAAATACAATAGAAGGGTCTCTTCTTGAACTTACTTCAATAGCACTAATATCAAGTTTATCTAGTTGTTTTTGTCTTGAAGTAGCTTGTTTTGCTTTTGATGCATTTGCACTAAATCTTCTTACAAAGGCTTCTAACTCCTCTTTCTCTTTTAGTTTCTTTTCTCTATCTACACTTGCTTGTTTTGCTATTACAGTTGAAGCTATATACCAATCATCATAAGTACCTGTAAACTCTCTAATTTTTTTAAAATCTACATCTAATATATTTGTACAAACAGCATTTAAAAAGTGTCTATCGTGAGATATAACAACCATTGTACCATCGTGGTGTTGAAGTTGGTTTTCTAGCCAAGATATTGTACTCATATCAAGGTTATTTGTAGGCTCATCAAGAAATAATACATCTGGCTTTGGAAATAAAACTTGAGCAAGTAAAACTTTAAATTTATCACCACCAGTAATTGAACTCATAAGTTCTGTTTGCATATCTTGAGGAAAACCTAATGTTTCAAGTATTTTTGTTATTTTTACATCATACTCATAAGTTGGGTCCTCTTCACAACAAATCATCTCTAATTCACCAAGTCTATCACCAATAGCATCTGTATACTCTTCTAAATAAAGTGCTTCTTTCTCTTTTATAGCATCATAAAGTCTTTTATTCCCCATAAGAACTGTATCTGCTAAAGTATATTCTTCATAAGCAAATTGATTTTGACCAAGAACACCTATTTTTTTACCATTTTGAACTTGAACTTCCCCCTCGGTAATCTCCTCTTTTCCACTTAGCATATTTAAAAAAGTAGTTTTACCAGCTCCATTTGCCCCAATTAAACCATATCTTTTTCCACCATCTAAAGATATATTTATATCTTGAAATAGTACTCTAGAACCAAATGCTTTTTTTAAGTTTACAATTTTTACCATATTTTAATTTTGTCCTTTTCTTTTAATCTTTATAATATAAATAATATTATATCATATAATAATTATTTTTTACAAATAATTATATATTTATCATCTGCTTCATAGGCTTTATGTAGTTGGGGCAGTGGGTAAAT
>JAYELQ010000280.1:0-5828 GCA_034717655.1 Campylobacterota bacterium | reverse complement strand
CAACCACTTGGACCTATGAGTGCTGTGATTTTATTTTGCTCTATGGGAAGAGTGATGTTTCGAAGTGAGGGGTGATCTACTTTTGGATATGTAAAAGAGAATTATTTATTTATTTATTTATTTATTTATTTATATTCTATCTAAATTTTCTATAAAATCTCCAATAAATTTCTTCAAATAGATTAAAAAAATCAAAAAAGAATTTATAAGATTTTTTATGATACAATTAGCCATTATAATCAAAAGGTTTTCTACTATGAAAAATGTCAAAAGACTTACAATATCCAAGAAATTTACTATTATAGCAATTTTTGTTACTTTAATTACTATAATCATAGCTTATTTTTTACTAAATATATATAAATCAACAATGATTGAAACAGTATATAAACACAAACAAAATAGTTTAATTTTAGAGATAAATCAAAAAATAAAAAGTAAAATGGCTATAGGTATTACAAATGCTTTCTCCATAGCAAATGACAATGAGATAAAAAAAGCACTTATTGAAAATAAAAGAGAATTTGCAATAGATAGTTTATCTACTATTAATGATCTATTAAAGAAAAATACATCTATGAAAGATATAAAAGTACAAATACATACAAAAGATAATAAGTCATTTGTAAGAAATTGGAAAATAGATAAATTTGGAGATGATTTAAGTTTAGTTAGAAAAAGTATTGTAAGAGTAAACAGTACAAAACAGATAATAAATGGCTTTGAAATTGATAAATCTGGGTTAAACTTAAGAGCAGTTATACCAATTATGGATAAATATAATCATATAGGTTCTTTAGAATTTATTCAAGGTGTTAACTCTATAGCAAAAAGCTTTGATAGTGAAAATAAAGGTTTTTTACTTTTAATGGATATTAATCAACAAGTAAATAGTAATAACTCTAATAAATTATTTAAAGATAAATATATCATATCTCAAAAATTTGTAAATAATATTATTTTAAATGATAGTCAAAATATAGATATGGAGCAATTATTTAAAAACAAATATATAATTACTAAAAATAATTTTTATACATATAAAGATATATTTGATTTTAATAAAAATAAACTAGGTATTATATTAGTATCAGAACCATTAGATATTGTTAGGCAAGAGATAGATAAATCATCTTATCTTATTTACCTTTCACTTATTATTACAATAGTAGCCCTTATTATAAATCTTATTTCTTCTTTAGTAAACTTAAGAAGAACAGTATTAAAACCAATATTAGAGATGAAAGAATCTATAATATCAGTAAGAAAAAACAACTCTTCTGATAAATTAAAAGTTAAAGATAATAATGAAATATCTGACCTTATAGTTGAGTTTAATAACTATTTAAAATCTATAGAAGATGGGATAAAACAAGATGAGATAGTTATAAAAGAGGCAAAATCAGTTATTACAAGGGTAAATAGAGGTCTTCTTAATACAACTATTAAATCAACTGCATATTCAAAAGGGGTAATAGAGTTAGCTAGTTCTATTAACCATCTAGTTACAACTACTCATAAAAACTTATCTACTTTAACAGATATTTTAAGTTCATATAGTAATGCTTACTTTGATTATGATGTTCCTAAATTAAAAGGGGTAACAGGTGAAATAGCTTCTATTTTAAGTGGGGCTAGAAATACAGGTACTACTATCTCAGGTATATTAGCTATGATTGATAATACTACAAAAAGATTACTTTTTGAAGCAAAAGATTTAAATAAAGCATCAAGTAATTTAAGTAGTTCTTCAAATACTCAAGCAGCCAAACTTGAAGAAACAGCAGGAGCAATAGAGGAGATAGTAGCTAATATTCAACATAATGCTAAAAATACCATAGATATGGCACAACTAGCAAATGACGTAACAAAATCATCTAAAGTTGGTAAAGAGTTAGCAAATAAAACTTCTCAATCAATGGGTGAAATAACACACGAAGTAACTCAAATAAATAAAGCTATTGCAGAGATAGACCAAATAGCATTTCAAACAAATATTTTAAGTTTAAATGCAGCTGTTGAAGCTGCTAGTGCTGGTGAAGCTGGTAAAGGTTTTGCTGTTGTAGCTCAAGAAGTTAGAAACCTTGCTAGTAGAAGTGCTGATGCTGCTAATGATATAAAAATATTGGTTCAAAATGCTATACAAAAAGCAGAAGTTGGTCAAAGTGTATCTCAAGATATGATAACAGGATATAATGAATTAAATACAAATATAAGTTCAACAATAAGTATAATAGATGAAGTTGCAAATGCAACAAAAGAGCAACAAAATACAATAACACAAATCAGTATATCTATAAATGACTTAGATAAAGTTACACAAGAAAATGCAACTGTTGCATTAAATATTAATGATATGGCAAAAGATAATGAAGAGTTAGCAAAAAGTTTAGAGACTGCTGTAAATAGAACATCTTTTTTCAAAGATGCAAAAAGAAAAGTTTGTGATGCTGATTTAATGTTTAACTTCACATCTTTAAAAGCAGACCATATTAAATTTAAACATGATGCATTATTAAATTGTACAAAATCAAAAAGAACTAAATTAACAAATCATCACGAGTGTAATCTTGGTAAGTTTATAGATAATACACAAGACCCTGATTTAATCAACTCACCATATTGGGAAGATTTAAAAGAAAACCATAAAAAAGTACATATGATGGCTCAAGATACCGTGGACCTTTATGCAGGTAATTATGCTAATGGTCAAATATTCTCTGTAACAGATAATTTAGAAGAAAATATTAATAAAGTTTTCAATGCTCTTGATACAATTAGAGAATATAAATGTAACCAAATTAAAAATAGGGCTAAAGAAGGAAAATAAAAATGAGTTTAAATAGGGAAACAGTACTTTTAGAAGATGCATTTTTAGTAACAGAAACAGATGCAAAAGGTAAAATAATTTTTGCAAATGATGAGTTTTGTAAAATAGCAGAATATGAAAAAGATGAAATAATGAATAAAAACCATAATATTGTAAGAGATAAAGATATGCCAAAAGCAGCATTTAAAGACCTTTGGGATACTGTAAAAAAAGGTGAAGTTTGGAGTGGTTTTGTAAAAAATACTACAAAAAGTGGGGGTTATTATTGGGTATTTGCTACAGTTTATCCATTTTTAAATGAAGATAATGAACAATGCTACCTATCTTGTAGAAGAAAACCATCAAAAGAAGATATATTAAAATATGATGCACTATATAAAACAATGAGATAAAATAAAGATATTTTATCTTTATTTTAAATAATCTCTAACATATTCATATCCAGAATATAAAGTTAATCCAACAGCTAACCATAACAGTTCTGTTGCAAATGGCCAATCCATAAGTAAAAAACTTATAGCTATCATCTGTACAACTGTTTTTACTTTTCCTGCCATAGTTGAAGCAACACTTTTACCCTCTGAAACTGCCACAACTCTTAAACCTGTAATAAAAAATTCTCTTGAAAGTATAAGAAATACAGCTAAAGCACTAGCTCTATCTAAAGCAATTAATCCTATAAATCCTGCTAACATAAGCATTTTATCTGCTAAAGGGTCTAAAATAGCCCCTAACTTTGTCATTTGGTTCCAACTTCTAGCTATAAAACCATCAAAAAAATCAGTAACACTAGCGATAACAAACACCAAACCAGCAAAATAATCTAACCAACTTCTATGAATACCCTCAAATATAGGATTTGATTGGTCAATCATAAACCACAACATCAAAGGAGCTGCTAAAATTCTTAAACCTGCTAATATATTTGGTAAATTTAAATTTTGTTCTTTATTATCTACCATTATTTTTTAAAAGTTGTCCCACCATCTACAATAAGAGTACTACCTGTTATCCAAGATGCTTCATCACTACATAAAAAATAACATGCTCCAGCTAAATCTTCTGGTTGTCCCATTCTTCCTAAAGGTGATAATGCTGCTGTTTTTTGTGCCACCTCTTCATAGTTTGTAAAAGCTTTTAATGCATCTGTATCTATAGGACCTCCACTTACTGCATTTACCCTTATTCCAACTTGCCCTAACTCTGTAGCTGCATATCTTACCATAGCTTCAACTGCTGCTTTATTTGTACCGTGACCTGCATAGTTTTCTATATATACAAGATTTCCTGTAGAACTAAGAGATACAATAGCCCCACCACCTGTTTTTTCCATTCTTTTTGCTGCTTGTTGAGATGCACAAACAAATGCATCTACAGTTGCTGTATAGATGTTATTTAACCCTCTAGGCTTTAATTTCATAAATTTATTATATCCACCAACTACAGCTCTTCCATATATCATAGCATTTGATATAAAATAATCAACTCTATCAAAATCTTTATCTATCTCTAAAAATAGCTCTTTGGCTGTTTCTGGTTCTAATATATTATAAGGGTAACATCTAGCTTTTATACCATAAGTTAATTCTAAATCTTTTACTATCTCCAAAGCCATCTCTTTATTTGAGTTATAAGTAAACGCTATATCTATCCCCTCTTTAGCAAATCTATAAGCACAAGCTTTACCTATACCTTTTGTAGCTCCTGTAATTACAAGTGTTTTATTTGACATATTTATTAACCTCTTTTTATTATTATAATTTTTTCCTATTATATCTAAAATTTTGTAAATAATTAATAACTTTTAGTAAATCTTTCTTTTTAATATCATTTTTTATAATTACTCTTAATATAGCTTTTTTAACTGTAGGTTGCCTTATAGCTCCTATAATATAACCTTTTTCTAATATATAATTTTGAATATCTATAACATCTTTATTACTATTTATCTCTATAGGAACTATTAAAGAGTTTACATCTATATTTAATCTTTTTTTAATAACTTTTTGATTTTTTTTTATTCTTTTAATTATCTTATTCTTATTTTTTATAATATATTTTAAATTAACATAAGCTAATGATATATCAAATAAAGATGGTGCAGTACTATATATAATAGGTTTTGCTCTATTCTCTAAAAAAGATATTATCTCATTTGAAGCTAGAATATATGCTCCATAACTTCCATAAGCTTTACCTAAAGTTCCCATTTTGATATGATTTTGATTTGGAGTAATACCCCAATAATCATACCAACCAAGTAAACCTTTACCTATTACACCTGAACTATGTGCTTCATCTACAAGTAAAATAGAATTATAAGTATTAGCTAAATCATTAAACTCTTTAGGGGCAATATCTCCCCCCATACTATAAACACCCTCAATAGCAATCATAGTTCTATAGTTCAAAGCATTAAACTCTTTTAATTTATTTTCTAAATCTTGATAATCATTATGCTTAAAAACTATAACATTACCTTGGACTAAATTTGTAGCTAAAATACCACTTGCGTGATACTCCTCATCTATAAATAAAATATCTTTTTTCCTAATCATAGATTCAATAAGTGATATATTAGCTAAAAATCCACTACCTACAACTATACCATTTTCAAATCTATTTAATTTAGATAATTTATCTTCAAATTTTTTATGTAATTTAGAGTAACCATTTACTAACATAGAAGCTTTTGGAGATAAATATTTCTCTTTTATCACCTCATTATAAGCTTTTCTAAATAGTTTTTTATTTGTAGATAAACCTAAATAATCATTTGAAGCCATATCTATAAGTTTTTCTTTAAATATCTTTCTATTACGAAATCTATCACTTCTTTTTAAAAGCTCTAACTCTTTTTTATAGCTTATCATTTGAATAAAGCCTAATATTTTCTTTTTTATAACACTTTTCCAGTAAGAGATGTTCTATTTGCTTTTATAATTTCAACATCTACAATTTTTCCAAGTAACTCTTCGCTACCCTCAACAAAAACTTG
>JAYELQ010000279.1:0-5849 GCA_034717655.1 Campylobacterota bacterium | reverse complement strand
TATCACCCTGCCCCAGCCCGTGAATCCCGATATAACCGCCGAGTGGCGTGCGCTGTGAAGGCGTCTTGCCCGCCTTGTGGGCACGACGAATATCCTGCCACTGCGCCTCGCTTATCCGCTCGTCTTGCAGGGCACGATCTGCGGCTGGCTGATCCGGGTATGTCAGCCCCAAAAAGATATAGTAGCGGGATTCCCTGTTGATCCATACTTTAACACTGAACCATAATGGTATTCATTCTCTAATAGCATCTTTTCTCTATAAGAATCATACTCTTTAAAATAAGATGTTTCAAATGTTAAAGTAGAATATAAAGAATCAGCATATCTATATCTTAAAGCATTTCCATAACCCCTTTTAGCTTTTAGATATGGTATATATTCAAAATCATAATTTAAATGGGGGGCATAATATATAGGTTGTGCATAAAAAATACCTTCATTATCAGACCAACCAATAGTTGGTTTTAAAAAACCTGTTTTTCTATCTTTATTTGTTGAAAAACCAAAATAAGGTGTATAGAATATAGGTATATCTTTAATATATAAAGTAGTTTGATAAGTATTTATCCAACCCCTAGTAGAGTTATAATCACCTTTATCAAATTGTATAGTCCAATCTGGGTTTTTACAATCACAACTTGATAAAACAGACTTATCTAAATTATAAATATCTTCTATATGCTTGGAAGAGTTGGTTTTAAACCATATATTTTGTTTGTTTTCAATCACTAACATAGGTTCAAAGAAATTATCTTTATTTTTAATATTTAATAAAGCATATTGAGAAAAAAGTACTATATTATCATCTTTTAGAACATTTACATCTCCAAAAAGCTCTAAGTTAGTTGTATTTTTATCATATATCATCTTATTAGCTGTGATATAATAATCTTTTGAATATATTATTATATCACCTTCTGCTGTTAAAATATTATTTTTTTGTTCTAATTTATTAGCTACTATCTCTAAATATTTATCTTTTAATTGAGCTGAATATAAATTTATTATTGATATATTTATAAAAACAAATAATAAAACTATTTTATGCATTTACAACCAAGGTTTTAGCTATTTTATCTTGAAAAGTTTGCTTTGACTCTGTATAATAAGCAAGTAGAAAACCAATATAAAAAAATGATTCACTAAGTATTCTTCCCATTGACCTTAGTAATGCACTTGATAATGAAACTCTACCAAAATAGTTATAATCAATCACCCTTATTTTAGCAAAATATTTACCTATAGTTGCACCATAATACCATATAAAAATAGTTTGATATAAGAATTTCAATATTACTATTTGTAAAAAAGCACTATTTAAAATAATAATAATACTCTCCATATCTCCAGATGATGATGCTATTGTATCCCATAATAATAATCCAACAATAAAAGTAATAGATAAATCATCTATTATAAAAGCTTTCATTCTAGACCTTAAAGAGGCTAATTCTAAATTATCTATATCATTCATAACAATTCTATTTTAAAGCTTGATAAGCTATATCTGTTCTTATTTTCTTTCCAGCAAAATGAACCTGCCCACAAAGTGCATAAGCTCTATCTCTTGCAACTTGAATAGAATCACCAAATCCAATACATAATAACACTCTACCACCAGTTGCAAATAAAGTATCATCTTCTTTTGTTACACCTGCATAAGAGATATGAGAGTTCTCTTTCAACTCCTCATCGTGGATATCATCTACAATAATTTGAGCTGGTTCACTACTACTATAAGGGTAATTTTTACTTGCCATAACAACAGCAACCCCATACTCTTTTTTAATTTTTACTTCAAATTTATCAAGTTGTTTTGTTGCACCTTTATAAAATAGTTCACTTACAGGATTTTCTAAAAGTGGCATAAGTATTTCACATTCAGGGTCTCCAAATCTTACATTATATTCTAATATAATAGGTTCATTATCAACAACCATAACACCTATAAATAATACACCTTCAAAAGGTGCATTTTCCTCTTTCATACCAGCTAAAGTTGGTTTTATAACTCTATCTTCTATTTTTTGATATATAGTATCATCTACTAAAGGAGTTGGTGCATAAGCTCCCATACCACCTGTATTTGGTCCAGTATCTCCATCTCCTACTCTTTTATGGTCTTGAGCAGCTGGTAATACAATATAATTTTCACCATCACATATAGCAAATACAGATAATTCATACCCATCAAGATACTCTTCTACAATTACCATATTTCCAGCTTCACCAAAACTCTCACCACTTAACATACCAGACACTGCCTCTTTTGCTTCATCTTTTGATAATGCTATAATTACACCTTTTCCTGCACAAAGTCCATCTGCTTTTACAACTATAGGAGTTTTTGTCATACTATCAATAAAATTATAAGCTTCATCTTTAGAAGATGTTTCTATAAATGCTGCTGTTGGAATATTATATTTTTTAAGTATATTTTTCATATATACTTTAGAACCTTCAAGTTTAGCAGCTGCTGCACTTGGACCAAATATAGTAAGTCCATTTTCTTTAAATATATCTACTACTCCATCTACAAGTGGCTGTTCTGGTCCTACTATTGTAAGGTCAATATTATTATCTTTTGCCCAAATAGCTAACTCATTATAATCTTTTATATTTATATTTTGACCTAAATTTGTTGTAGCTCCATTTCCTGGACAAAAAGTGATATTATGATTATCTTCCTCTTTTGATATTGCTAATCCAATAGAGTATTCTCTTCCTCCACTTCCTAATATTAAAATGTTCATTGATTTTTACCTTTCTTAAATAAGAGTTTGTTTGATTATTTTATTAATTTTTATAGCATTTTACTTAATATCTATTGAATAATAACTTAATATATCTCTATTTTAAATTTAATGCTGTTTGAACACAACTTTGCAAAGTTGTATTATCTGAAATGATAGGCTTTATATTATCTGGAAAATATTTTTTTGTAGTTTTCCCTATACTTATAGCCCTAAAGCTATCTTTCCAATTTATATTTTCTAAAAAACATTTTATAGTTGATGGGGATGAAAATATAATTATTGAATCATCTGGTAAATCTATCTTATTTTCATACTCTACACATAAAGTTTTATATATAGGTATATGTTCACAATTTATATTATTTTCTATTAAAATATTTGTTAAATTAGATACAACATCTTTAGCTCCTATATAAGCTACCTTTTTACAATCTTTTAATAAATCAACTAATTCCAAAGCAAACTCATCTCCGTGCTTTTTTTTACCTATAAATTTTAAATTTCCACCAAATTTCTTAATCTCTTTTGCTGTTTGGGTAGATATAGCATAAGATGGTATTTTTTTCCATTTTTTTGTTATACTATCAAGATGTATTATTCCATTTTTTGAAGTAAATATAATAGCATCATATTTTTCAACTTCAAAACTATCCATATTAGGAATAGTACTTATCAAAGGTATATTTTTAGCATATTTTAGATATTTATCACTAAGAATATAGATATTTTTATTCTTATTCTTTATATGATAATTTATATTTTTTATTCTTTGTTTTATCTGTTCTATAAGATTATCTTTTTTAGATATCACTATATCAGAATTTTCATCTATAAAAAATTGAATATTATTTTTTGAGAGTTGATAAGTAAGCTTAATAAAATCAAGATAGATTGTGTTTTTATCACAAGAGATATCTTTTATAAATTTATTTTGATATTTGTCATATTCATAATATAATAATTTTAAACTATTAAAAAAATCTGTTAAATCGTTCATCTATTTTCCTAATATAATTTAGAATAAAATTAAAGTTATTTTATAAAATGGTACCCGTAGGCGGACTTGAACCGCCAAGCCTGTAAAGGCGGCAGATTTTGAATCTGCTGAGTTTACCAATTTCTCCATACGGGCATTAAGATTTGTATTATACTTGATTAAATATAAATATATCTTTAATCAACTATTTAAATTGTTTAATATTACCTTTGATACACCCTATAAAACTTATTTTTTATTCTATTATTACTAAGTCCTTTATGTGCTTTTTCATATACTGCATTTTTTATAGCAACATAAGAGCAAGTTGGTAAGATATCTATTTTACCTATATCATTTTTATCAAGTCCAATACCAGCTGTTAAAGCCCCTAATAAATCTCCAGCTCTTAACTTATGTCGTTTACCACCATTTATATAAAGTGTTGAATAATCAGAATTTAACTTTAACTCTTTCATACTATTAGTTTTTTCTATAGAGTTTAATGCAAAATCTTTATCTAAAAAATCAGATAAATCCTCAAAAACTCTTTCATCTTCAACTAAACTAATAGCACAACCATCTTTTCCAGCACGAGCTGTTCTACCTATTCTATGAATATAAACCTCAAAATCAAATGGTAAATCATAATTTACAACTAAATCAACATCAGATATATCAAGACCTCTTGAAGCTACATCAGTTGCTATCATAATTGGAAAACTTCTATTTGAAAACATAATTAAAGTTTCATCTCTATACTTTTGCTCTAAATCACTATGTAATACTAACACTTCTATATCACAATTATCTTCTAAAAAGTCTGCTAACTCATTACATTGTACTTTTGTATTACAAAAAATAATAGTACTTTTATATTGTTCATCTAAAAGGTTTGGTAAAACTTCTAGTTTTTGATACTCTTGTACCTTATAAAACTCTTGAGATATACTATTTTCATTATGTGTAGATTCAACCTCTATAACTTCAGAGTCAACTAAAATAGTGGAGCTTAAATTATCTATACTATCAGGATAAGTAGCAGAAAACAGCATAGTTTGTCTCATTTTTGGAATATAATTAATTATCTCCATAATATCATCATTAAATCCCATATCTAACATTCTATCCGCTTCATCAAGAACTAAAGTATTAATCTCATCACAAGAAAAATTATCCTCTTTTAGATGCTTCAAAATTCTTCCAGGAGTTCCTACTATAATATGTGCTTGATGAGTTAATGAGTGTACTTGTAGCTTATATGGTACTCCACCTGTTAAAGTTAGGATTTTTATATTATGTTTATATTTAGCCAAATCTTTAAGTGTGTTTGCAACTTGTGTAGCTAATTCTCTAGTAGGACACATCACCATAGATTGTATTCTAAACTTTGATACATTAAGATTATTAAATATACCCAATCCAAAACTTATAGTTTTACCACTTCCTGTTTTAGCTTTCCCTATTACATCATCTCCATCTAAAATAGAGGGTAAACTTTTCTCTTGAATAGGTGTCATCTCTATGAAACCTAATCTTGTAAGATTTGTTAGCATATCTTTGTCAATACTTAATTTACTAAATTTAGTCATCTGTTACCTTTTGTTTAATTTATTTAAATGTTGTTAACTTTGGTGATTCTATAGGAGCTGAAAAATAATATCCTTGTGAATATGTAGCTCCTAACTCTTTTACAATATTATGTATCTCTTCATTTTCAACATATTCAGCTACTGTTTTCATATTTAAACTATTTGCAAATGCTAAAATAGTTTTCACTACATTATAACTATTTTTATCTTTTGCTATATTTTTAACTAAAGAAGCATCTATCTTTAAATAATCTACATCCATTTTTAAAATATGTTCAAAATTAGAATATCCTGTACCAAAATCATCTATAGAAACACTACAACCCAACTCTTTTACTTTTTTTGTAAAATTTAATAGAACATCATAATCTTTTATATTTTCATCTTCTAGTATCTCCCAATTGACATACTCCCCATAGCTAAAGCAAGGGGATTCTTCCCTTTCCTAAAGTGAGATGGATTTAGCTATCTACAAAACTAGGCTACAGAAGTAGCTCTTACAGTTTCTCCTGCTAGAGTTGATGT
>JAYELQ010000278.1:0-5881 GCA_034717655.1 Campylobacterota bacterium | reverse complement strand
TTGTTAAAGGTTTTTTAGTTTGTACATTTTCAACTATGATTTTTTCACCTTTATACTTATTAAAAAATAGTTGATAAAGATTAACTGCAAAGCTTCTAAGTATTGATATACTAAAAGGATCTACATAGCATATGTGAGCATCTTCACGGGTTAGCATATCTAAATGATAATGATATGTTTCAATGCCCCAATGTTGTAGAATAATATCTTTAAACTCTTTTGCTGATGTTTTAAAATTTGCAATTAGATATTGTATTGTAGTTTTAATCTCTCCACTAACACCATTAACTGTTTCTTTAGTAGTTTTTATAATAGTTTGAATATTTTTAAATTTACTATCATATAAAACTATATCGCAATCTCTATTGTGATATATCTCAACTTTTCTTCTAACACTTTTATTCCCTTCTGTTTGAAATATATTCATATCTTCATATACTTCGCTTGGTGTATGAAAATCATTAACTTTAAGTTCAACTTTATCTCTTAAACTTTTTTGATTATATTTTACTTTTGCTATATATTTATTATTTGCATTATTTATAGTATCAAGTATATCTACTTGTGTCATAAGTGCATCAAATGAGAATATTTGACCACCTTGATTAAATGTATCATCTTCTAATAGTTCTGTAAATGCAGGTATCTCACTTAACTTACTTTTCTTTAAAAATTTATGAGCCATAACTATTTTACTATCCTTGTCAAATATATTAAATATCAGTTTATGTGATTCTTTAGTGTATTGACCATTAACATCACTTCCATTTAACCATTTACCATCAACTGCTATATTTTTCTTTTTTACATATTTTGAAAAAAAGTTTACAAATACTTTTTCTAATGCTTCATTATCTGTATTTACTAGCATTCTATGTAGTGTTGATTCACATGGTATATCAATTACTTTTTTATCAAATAGTTTTAAAAATATTTTATTATCACTGTTAAATTCCATCCAATCATGTAACTGTTCAAATGTATGATTACCTTTTAATAAACCAAATAATGACATAAATAATATTTCATTTAATTGATATGTAATTTTATCAGTATCTCTAAAATCTTTTATCTCTCCTAATTGATTAAATAACTCTTTTTTTCTTTTTAATTTCATATTTAAATACCTTATTATTATAAGTATATATTATATCTAAATAGTGGTTTCAAAGTGCTTACAAACATCATAAATAAAAGAATTATTCCTAATTTTATTAGTTTAAATATTATGAATTTTTTATTATTAGATGAGAAAATTTTAATTACTCTAAACTAGCTATTTCTTAAAGATTCCTTGGAAGTTTTAGTTTTTATGGTCGGATTTACCTAAATAAAAATAAAAATATTTTATAAATCATCTATTTCACAGAATATTTTAGTTATTATTTTAATAATGAATAAAAATAAAATTAATAAACAAATGCTATATTTATGATACCTTTACTTCCTATTGTTATTTTTGGTATTTCTGGTGCTATATTGCTAGGGAAAGAGCATTTAGATAAAAAAAAGTTAAAAAAAGAAAAATCAAAAATAAGAACTAATAAAGTTAAAAATATTAATGCTTTATTAGAAACACAAAAAATAACAGAAGATGCTAAAGAGATAACTAGATATCTTAAAACTAGTAGTACAGGTTTAATTTTAGCTGTGTCTGGTTCTCTCTTTTATTCACCACTATTATTAGCAAGTATCCCTTTTATTGCTTATGGGTCAATACCTATTATTAAAGATAGTTACACTTCTTTAATTAAAAATAAAGAAGCACATATATCTCAAATTGATACTATAGTTGTTGTTTCAAGTATAACATCAGGTTTTATTGTTATTTCAGCTGCTATTGATTTATTATATTATGGTTCTTTATCTTTTGTAAATCGCACAAAAAATAAAAGTCGTAAAAAACTAATTACAATTTTTGATCAAAAAAATATAGATGTTTGGATATTAAAAAATGATATTGAAATTAGTATTCCAATAGAAAAAGTTGCCGTTGGAGATTATATAGTTATTAGAGCAGGGGAAATAATTCCAATTGATGGTATTATAGCCAAAGGTAATGTAACTATTGATCAACATATTTTAACAGGAGAATCACAACCTATTGAAAAACAGGTTGGAGATGAAGTTTTTGCTATGTCAACTTTACTTTCTGGGAATTTAGTTATTCGTGTAGTAAAAACTGGTAATGAAACAATTGCTGCAAAAATTACAGATGTTATAAATAATACAGATAATTATGAGGAGTTATTATTAACTCGTGGAGATAAAATTGCTAATAAGACAGTTTGTCCATCTTATGGTATTGCAGGACTCTCACTTGTAACAGGACATCCACATGCTATAGTTATGGCATTAAATTCAAACTTTTCGGAAGTTATCCGTTTATCATCACCTATTAGTATGTTAAATTATATGGAACTAGCTTCTAATAATGATTTACTTATTAAAGATGGTAGGTCTTTAGAATTATTACAATCTATTAACACTGTTATTTTTGATAAAACAGGTACTTTAACTTTAGAGCAACCACATATTGGTAATATCTATACTTATGGGAGATGGTCAGAAAATGATATTTTACAATATGCTGCATCTGCTGAACAAAAACAGGTACACCCTATAGGGAAAGCTATTTTATCTAAAGCAAAAGAGTATAATTTAGAATTATACGAGATTGATGAAGCTAGTTATCAAATTGGTTATGGTATATCTGTTAATTTTAATAAGAATAATATCTTAGTTGGTAGTTATCGCTATATGGAACAATTAGATGTTACTATAAATGATGATATTAGTCTAATACAAAAGAATAGTATAGAAAAAGGTTATTCTTTGATTTATATTAGTATAAATGGAGTACTAAGTGGTATTTTAGAACTGAAACCTACTATTAGACCTGAAGCATATAATGTTATTCAGAAATTAAAAAAGCGTGGTTTAGAAGTTTATATCCTTTCTGGTGATAATATTAGTGCTGTAAAATATATTGCAGATGAGTTAGAGGTTGAAAACTTTATTGCAGAAACATTACCAGAAGATAAAGCTAATGTAATTGAATCTTTACAAGAAGATGGAGATAAGATATGTTTTATTGGAGATGGTATCAATGATAGTATAGCTTTAAAAAAAGCCACAGTTTCAATCTCTTTTAATAATGCATCTAGTGTTGCTATAGATACAGCTCAAATTATACTTCTTAAAGAAGATTTAACTTTTTTATTAAATGCTTTTGATATATCAAAAGAGTTTGCTAATAATCAAAAACTTGGATTAGGCTCTATTGTAGCACTTAGTGGTATCTCTATGACAGGAGCTGTATTTTTTAGTCTAACACTACAAACAACAATGATATTTTATCTTGGAAGTATAGTATCTGGACTGGGTATATCAATGTTACCAAAATTAAAAAATAAAAATAAAAATAAAAATAAATAAATTTTAATTTTTAGAACAACTTTTTATTAAATTACAAACTTTTTCAATATCATTATATATAAAAAAATGGTCTCCTGATAATTCGTGAAAAGTATAATTTTTTGTAGTGTAATTTTTCCAATTAAAAATTTCTTCTTTACTAAAATTTTTCTCTTCACTTCCTGTTAAAACCATCAAGTCAGTTTTTACTTTCTTATTTTCTAAATAATCAAATGTTTCTATTGCTTGAAAATCAGCTCTTATTATTGGTTCAAAGAATTCAAAAAGTTCTTTATGTTCTAAAACTGCACTAGGTGTACCATTTAAATCTTTTAATTTTTTAATAAACTCATTTTGTGGTAAATTATATCTAATATCTTTAACTTTAGTATTAGGAGATGACTTTCCACTTATTATTAATTTATTTGGTCTATTTTGTTTTTTCTTTTGAATAAATATTGTTAATAGATATACCAATAATCCCCCTAAACTATGTCCAAATAATATATAATCATTATCTAGTTTATCTTTTATTTGTTCGTAAATATCATCTCTCATATCATAAATATTTGAGATTAAATCTTCATCTATTCTATCACCTCTTCCTGGTAATTCTATATGATAGATATTAAAATCTTTTTCTAAATATCTATTAAAATCTTTAAATGAATACCTATTACCTCCAGCAAAATGTATTGAAAAAAAGTTTTTTTTAGGCATCTTTTATAACCTTTATTTCACCTTTATCCATTTTGATTAATCTATCACAATAATCAAAATAAGCATCATCGTGAGTAACAGCTATTATCGTTTTACCTTGCTCTTTTAATCTTGGTAAAATTACTTTATAAAAATATTTTCTAAATTCAGGGTCTTGGTCAGATGCCCACTCATCAAATACAAATATAGGTTTATTATCTAACATAGATACAACTAAAGCTAATCTTTTCTTTTGCCCTGTAGATAAATCTAAATTTGTAAATTTTCCATTTATATATCTAGTTTTATCAATTAGTTTCATCTCAATTAATAACTCATTTATTAAATCTTCATCTATATCTTTTAGTCCGTGAAGTTCCTCAAAAATATAAAAATCTGGTAAAATAATAGTAAAAAGATTTCTATATGCTTCATAGTTAAATTCATCAACTCTTGTGCTTTTGATACGAATATTTCCTTTATTAGGATAATATAACCCAAGTAAAAGCTTTATAAAAGTTGATTTTCCACTTCCATTACTACCTACTACAAAAAGTATTTCTGACCTATTTATTTCAAAATTAATAGGAGATAATTTAAACTCTTTGTTATATTGAGATTTTTTATAATTAAATGATATATTTTCTAAGTTAATAGTATCAAATTTATTAAAATTATCTATTGTTTTTTCAGATGCTTTATAAACTTCATTTGCATTTTTATCTAAATGTTCTTCTAAATTATCTAAATTATTAATAGCTAATGTTGTTTTACTAGCCATAGGAAGTACATAAATTATATTATCAAGTGGTCCAATAATAAATAACATAGCAGCAGTTACTTGTATAATTAATGTACTCTCATCAGATACTAAATGTGGAATTACAAAAACAATAGTCCCTAAAAGAATATATAAAAATGTTTCTGTGAACATCATACCTGTAATAAATTTACTACTTAAACTCACTTTTACTGTTGATAAATCTTCTAAAATAAAATTATGTTTTTTAGATACACCATCACTTTTATCTCTATTTATTTTCAACTCTTTAAATCCATTTATAACAGATTGCATAGAGTTAAAAAAATCATCTTCTATTTTATTTGCTTTGTGTAGGTCTGCTTGTGTTTCTGATGCAAAAAAGTAGTATAATCCCCCACCAATTAATAAAGCACAAGATACAAGAACAAACATCGTTTTAGATAAAATAAATATATAAATTAAAGCAAAGAAAACCATAATAACAGACTGTGTAGCAGATATTAACTCTGTTGCAGATTGAGACATAAGATTTGTATCTCTTGTTAATCTAGTAAAGACTATCGCTTTATCCAAAGATTCCATAGTTGTTAAACTACTATTTTTTATTTTATTTGATATTCTAGTTCTTGTATTTTTAATAATCCTTTCAACTTCATTAGAGGAACCAATCATTGAAAACTTTTTAGCAATAAAAAATATAAGAAAAATAATAATATACATTCCAAAATATTCATAATTTAATGTTTCATTATCTGAATATTCTGATGCTTTATTTATTATTGCAAGTAAACCAGCATTTGCAATACCAGAAATAACTGCCATAAAGATTATATTTTTCCAAAATATAAAATCACCCTCTTTTTTTAAAAATCTAACTAAATCTGTTAAGACTATCTTTTTATCTTTTACTTTCATCTATAAAACCTTTCATTGATATTTTAAACAATTTTAGTTTATTTCTATTTTTCAGTTTTTTGTTCTTCTTTAGGTTCTTCTTTTTTC
>JAYELQ010000277.1:0-5893 GCA_034717655.1 Campylobacterota bacterium | reverse complement strand
GTAGTAAAAGTAACACCAGCTCACGACCAAAACGATTATGAAGTTGGAAAAAGACATAATTTAGAGTTTATAAAAGTATTTGATGAAAAAGGTATTTTAAATGATTATTGTGGAGAGTTTAAAGGCTTAGAAAGACTAGAGGCTAGACCTATTATAGTAAAAGCACTTGAAGATGCTGGGCATATAGTAAAAATAGAGGAACATATTCATCAAGTTGGGCATTGTTATAGATGTAAAAATATTGTAGAACCATTTATATCTCAACAATGGTTTTTAGATGAAAAAGTGGCAAAACCTTCAATAGATAAAACAAAAGAACATAATAATTTTCACCCTGAACATTGGATAAACTCTTATACTGCTTGGATGGATGAACTTAGACCTTGGTGTATATCAAGACAATTATGGTGGGGGCATAGAATACCTGTTTTTACTTGTAATGATAGTAATTGTAATCACCAATGGGCAGATAAAAATGATAATCCAGAGTGTTGTCCAAAATGTAAAAGTAAAAATTATACTCAAGACCCAGATGTACTAGATACTTGGTTCTCTTCAGCACTTTGGGCTATGTCACCTCTTGGATGGGGGAATAATGGAGAATTAAAAGAACTTTATAATGAAGCTAGTGATATGGAAGATTTTTATCCAAATAGTTTATTAATAACTGGTTTTGATATTATGTTCTTTTGGGTAGCTAGAATGATGATGATGGGGGAACACTTTACAAAAGAGTTACCATTTAAAGATATATATATGCATGCTTTAGTAAGAGATGAATTTGGTGCTAAGATGTCAAAATCAAAAGGGAATGTAATTGATCCACTTGATATGGTTGAGGAGCATAGTGCAGATATTATTAGATTTACTTTAGCTTATTTAGCTGTTCAAGGTAGAGATATAAAGCTTGGAGCTAAGAATTTAGAGCAGTTTAGAAATTTTACAAATAAACTTTATAATGCTACAAATTTTTTACAATTAAATGTAGATAAATTCAAAGATTTAGATGAGATTGAAGTTGTAACTCCACTTGGACTTTATATGCAAAGTAGATTAAGTGTAGCAGTTGATGAGATTAGAGAAAAAATAGATAATTATAAATTTGATGAGATGGCAAAATCTTTATATAATTTTGTATGGAATGAGTTTTGTAATTGGGGTATTGAGTATAGTAAAGCAAGTAAAGATAGTATTATAGAACTTGGGGCTATTTTTAAAGAAACTTTAAAAATGATATCTCCTATTATGCCCTTTATTGCAGACCACCTATATCATAAGCTTTCAGGGACTACACTTGAAGATGAAAAATCTTTGATGGTACAAAAATTTCCAAAAGATATAAAAAGAGATATAGAGAGTGAAAATTTATTCGCCATAATAGAGGAGGCTATTACAGCTATTAGAAGAGCTAAAGTAGTTATAGATATGGGTAATAGTAAAATATCAAAATCTTATATTAAATTAGATAGTAATATAGATAAAGATATAGCGAAGCCTTTTATAGAAAAATTAGCAAAAGTTGAGAATATAGAGTTTGTAGATAGTAAAGTTGATAACTCTATTACTGATGTATCTGATAATCTTGAAGTTTATTTACCAACTGAGCAAATTGATATGACACCAATTATATCAAAACTTACAAAACAGAAAGAGAAATTAGAAAAAGAGATAGCAAAATTAAATGGTATGCTTTCAAATGAAAGGTTTGTTGCAAATGCTCCAGAAAATGTAATAGTAGAAAATAGAACTGGACTTAAATCAGCTCAAGAAAAATTAGAAAAAATAGAAACTGAATTAAAACTATTAGGTTCAATATAAAATGTTTAAACATCTGTTAAATATTATCTCTATAGGGGTATTTACTAGTTTATTAGCTAATGATATGATTATTGATAATGATAATGATTTAGTCCCAGATGATAAAGATAGATGTTTGAATACACCACAGGGTGTTTGTGTAGATAGGTATGGTTGTACCCAAGAGATAAAAAGAGTTATCCATTTTGAGCAATCATCTCACAAAATAAATTTAGATGAGATGGATAAACTAAAAGATGTAATAGAGATAGCAAGTGAGTGTTTTGGTTACACTTTACTCATATCTGGAAATACAGATTCTACATATACAAAAGATTATAATATGTATTTATCTAAAAAAAGAGCAAAAAGTATAAAAAAGTTATTAAATATTTATGGTGTTGACCCTAAAAGAATAAAAGTAAAATGGTATGGGGAAGCAAATCCTATATCTACAAATGTTACAAAACAAGGCAGGTACAAAAATAGAAGAGTAGAAATTTTATTTTATTAAATCAAACACTCTTTTATTTGCTTCAAATTGTAACATATTAATAACTCTTCTAAGCTCTATATCTAAATTTAAAACAATATTACACATTATTTGATATCATAACATCAGTAATATATGATTTCATTTTAAACAATGATAGTAAAGTTATATATTCTTAAATTAATTGAACAATGAGGGAGAAAATATGTCTTTAATGAAAGCACCTGAAAATACTCCAGTATGGGTTGACACAGCAAGATGTAAAGCTTGTGATATTTGTGTTGCAGTATGTCCATCTGGTGTACTATCAATGAAACAAGAACCAACTTCAACTTTAGGAGCTATGATTAGTATCGAGTATCCAGAAGCGTGTATTGGTTGTAACGATTGTGAATTAAACTGTCCTGATTTTGCTATATATGTAGCAGATAAGAAAGAAGATGGATTTAAATTTGCAAAATTAACAGATGAAGCAAAAGCTAGGCAAGAAGCTATTATAGCAAATAACTATAGATTACCTGAGAATTACGGTAAATAAGGAGAATATGAATGGCAACTAGAGAAATAATATCTACTGGTAATGAACTATCTGCATTAGCAGGTGTTGATGCAGGATGTAAATTTTTTGGAGGGTATCCGCTAACTCCATCAAGTGAAATTATGCATGAAATATCTGATCTTTTACCTAAGGTTGGTGGTGCATGTATTCAGATGGAAGATGAAATTGGTGCAATTTGTGCTGTTATTGGTGCAGGTATGGCTGGTGAAAGAACAATGACAGGAACATCTGGTCCAGGTATGTCTTTAAAAGCTGAAAACTTAGGTCTTGCACAAATGGCTGAAGTACCTTTAGTTTGTGTAAATGTTATGAGAGGTGGTCCATCAACTGGTCTTCCAACAAGAGTTTCTCAAGGTGATATTAAACAATCATCAAATCCATCTCATGGTGATTATAGATCAATCACTTTATGTGCAGGTAACCTATCTGAGTGTTATACTGAAACAGTAAGAGCATTTAATCTTGCTGATAGATTTATGCAACCTGTAATTGTTTTATTAGATGAAACAATTGGTCATATGCATGGAAAAGCTATGGTTCCAACAGTAGAAGAGGTAAAAGCTGGAATTGTTCCAAGAAAAACATTTGATGGACCTGCTGAAGAGTATTTTCCATATGAGTGTGGTCCAACAGAACCTGCTACATTAAATCCTATGTTTGAAGGTTATAGATACCATTATACAGGTCTTCACCATGATAGAAATGGTTTCCCAACAGAAGAGATTGAAACTTGTAGAAAACTAATCCAAAGATTAGAAGATAAAGTTGTAGCTCATCAAGAAGAGATTGAATTAAATGAAGAGTTTATGTGTGATGATTTAACTGGTGCTGAAGGTGAAGTATTAATTATCGCTTATGGTTCAGTTTCACTTGCAGCTAAAGAAGCTATTAGACATCTAAGAAAAGATGGTATTAAAGCTGGTTTATTTAGACCAATTACATTATGGCCTTCTCCTGCTAATAGAATTAAAGAGCTTACAGATACAGTTAAAAATGTTTTATGTGTTGAGTTAAATATTAGACAATATACAGAAGAAGTTGAAAGAGTTTCTAGTAGACTTGATATTGAAGGACTTTACAAAGTTAATGGTAGAGCTATCTCTCCTCATGAGATTGTAGCAAAAGTTAAGGAGGTATTCTAAAATGGCATTTAATTATGATAAGTACTTAAGACTAGAAAAAATGCCAACACTATGGTGTTGGGGATGTGGTGATGGTGTAATTTTAAAAGCATTTATTAGAGCTGTTGAAAAGATGGGTTGGACTCAAGATGATGTTTGTGTTATCTCTGGGATTGGTTGTTCTGGAAGATTCTCTTCTTATGTTGATTTCAATACAATACATACTACTCATGGTAGAACTGTTGCTTATGCTACAGGTGTTAAACTTGCTAATCCTGATAAGCATGTAGTTTGTGTTGCTGGTGATGGTGATGCACTAGCTATTGGTGGTAATCATACAATTCATGCTTGTAGAAGAAATATTGATATTAATTTTATTATGATAAATAACTTTATCTATGGTTTAACTAACTCTCAAACTTCTCCAACTACTCCTCAAGGTATGTGGACTGTTACACAAAAGGCTGGTAATATTGATCCAACTTTTGATGGTTGTGAATTAGCTATAGCTTCTGGTGCTTCGTGGGTTGGTAGAGAAACTATGCTTGACCCTAAGAAACTTGAAAGACTTTTTATAAAAGGTTTTGAGCATAGAGGTTTCTCTTTCTTTGATATTATGTCTAACTGTCATATTAATCTTGGAAGAAAAAATAAAATGCAATCAGCTATGGAAAATCTTAACTGGATTGATAAAATTACTACTCCATTATCTAAGTATGAAAAATTATCTCCTGAAGAGCAATTAAATATGTTCCCAACAGGTGTATTAAAACATGATACTGAAGTTAGAGAATACTGTGATATGTATCAAGATATTATTGATGCTCATCAAGGTAAAAGAGCAAAAATCACTCAAGATGATTTTGCTAAAAAAATATAAGGAGTAACACATGGCTAGAAAACTAATGAGATTTACAGGTGTTGGTGGACAAGGTGTTCTTCTTGCTGGTGAGATTTTTGCAGCTGCAAAAATTAAAGCTGGTGGACATGGACTAAAAACTGCAACTTATACTTCACAAGTAAGAGGTGGTCCAACTGTTGTTGATATCACTATTGATGATGAAGAGATTTTTTACCCTTATGCAAATGATGGTGAGATAGATTTTATGTTATCTGTTGCACAAAAGTCTTATGACTTATTTAAAGATGGTGTTTCTAAAGGTGGTACAATTGTTATTGAGCCAAATTTAATTAAACCAACTGAAGAAGATAGAAAAACTTGGAATATCGTAGAGATACCTATTATTACTATAGCAAAAGAAGAGGTTGGTAATGTTATTACTCAATCTGTTGTTGCTCTTGCAATTGCAAATAATTATATGGATGCTATTGATAAAGAACTTTTAAAAGAAGTGATGCTTTCTAAAGTTCCTGCAAAAGTACATGAAATTAATTTAAAAGCTTATGACTTAGGATATAAATACTCAGATGAAGCAAAATAAGCTTAGTTAAAGTTTTATTTATGATTTTTAAAGGTTAGTGTTTATTCACTAACCTTTTTTTATATTTAAAGGATATATGATTAAGAAAACACTCTATGAATTAAAATCAACAATACAAAGTTTGATAATATTTTTATTAGTAATTATTATTTTAATTGTATTAAATAATGGGTATCTATTTTCAACAGATACTATGTCTGAAATTAAAACAATAGACAAAATAGATTTAGAGAAAGATAAATTAGATTTATAGTAATTATGTTATTTAAATGTTATTTAATAAACTTATAATAAAATTGTAGTAGATATTTAAAACAATACTAGGAGAATAGATGAATAATATGTTTAATCCAAAAAAAGAAAGATTTAATGAACCACTTATAAAAAATATGTGTGAATATAATGAATTAATAGACGAATTTAAAAATGATTATGAGGGAACTTGGGCAAAGTTTGCTGATGAAAAAATAGATTGGTTTGA